>JBJEVW010000322.1:0-7709 GCA_051884735.1 Kiritimatiellia bacterium
GCAGCGAAGTCGCTTCCGCAATCATTACTGGCGGAAGCAAGCTGTATGGCTACGATGAAATCGGCAACTCGACGAACTGGATGGCGAACAGCCTCAATCAATACACGCCGTTCACCTACGACCTCGACGGCAACATGACACAATGCGGTGACTGGGTCTACACCTACGATGCCGCGAACCGTCTCACCACGGTCTCCTCGAACGGCGTTTTGCTCGTCACCAACTTCTACGATGCGAAATCCCGTCGCGTCCAAAAAGTGACGCCCGAATATGCCGCCACCTTCTTCTACGACGATTGGAACCTCATTGAAGAGCGCATCTCCTACACGAACGGCACGTCTTCGACGATTCACTACTACTGGGGAAAAGACCTCTCCGGCGACCTCCACGACGCAGGTGGCGTTGGCGGGCTTCTCTACCTCACGGTTGACGGCGCACTCTATGTCCCGTTCTACGACAACAACGGCAATATCACCCATTACCTCGATGCCTTCGGCAACTCCATCTCGCAGTCCGGTTCTCACGCCGACTTTTTTCCGTCATCGTTTCTCTACAAAATACCTCGACCCGGAAACCGACCTCTACTATTACGGTTACCGCTTCTATAACCCCTCCCTCATGCGTTGGCTCACCCGCGATCCCATTGGTGTTTATGGAGGAGCCAAAAAAATAAAGATGTAACCGTCGTTTCAATCAAGGAGCCGATGGGCTGCGGCAAGACGCGTTGCGGGGGAGGGGGATGGCGGCGCGAGTCGGGAGACCCGACGACCGACCATGTCACCCTATCGCAGCGAACCCGAGCCACTGGAGACGGCGAGAAAGCGAGGGTGTGCTACGGGCACGATACTCAGAGGAATGAAGGAGGAGTATTACGGGAGCATAGATGCGCCGGCTTCCCGGGAGAGGTAGGAGAGGCAGTGAGCGCGAAGCGCGGCGGAGATCTCCGGAGCGAGGAGCAGACGCGTCTGGTCGTCGGTTTTTGAGAAATCGTCCAGAAGTTTTTGCACGGTTGGATTATCCAGTTTTGCGGGATTTGAGGCCCAGTATTCCTGCAATTTTGCGGCACTGAGGAATTGGACGTTACGCACCCGTTCCTTCAATTGGGAAAGGCGAGCATCGACGGAGCTGCCGAGCCATTCGCCGAGTTCGGGGCGAAGTGTTTCCGGGGCGAGTCCGGCGCGGGAAAGAATATCGGCGATCCATGTCCGGCGGAGCGACAGGAGATCGGAGAAATCATGGGAAGCATTGGCGGCGCCGAGGCAGAATGCCTGGCGCAATTGAGGGGAATCGGTGAGACGGCCCTCTTCGATACAAGCGCCCGGGTTATAGAGAATGGAACCATCTTCGCCGGGGGTGGTGAGGACGGCGAGTCCGTAGCGGCCTTCGGCGTCATGCATTGCGGCATCAAGTGCGGCGGTGATTCGTTGGCGTTCCAGCTCGAGGATTTGTTCTTCGGCCTTTCGATCGGCTTGGGTGCGAAAGATGAAATAGGCAATCATGAAGATCATCATGATTGCGAAAGAGACCTGCAAAAGGAGAGCCTGCACGTCATAAATCGCCTGATCGGCGGTCGACTGCTCATGAGTCGCATCGGGTTTCGGTGAATGGTTACCCCGGAGGGCTGCGGCGATGCCGCTACGCGTGGCACGGACGCGGTGCGGGGGATATTCGGGGGCGGGCATTACGAGCGATCTCCGAAGACCGAGCGAATCCGCTCGAGCAGTTTGCGGGAATGTTCGGCATCGCGTTCCTCGGCGAGGGCGCGTCGTTCTGCGGCGGTGGCGCGTTCCTCGGCGCGGGCTTTTCCGGCGGCGAGGGCGGTATTTTCGTCGCGCAGGGAATGGAGGCGTTTGGAGAATGCGAGTTCGTCGCGTTTCATTTTTTCGACCAAGTCTTCGGTTTGGGCTTGCTGGGCATGGAGGCGACCTTCCAGCTCGGCGATTTGTCCCTTTTGGCGATTGGCATTGGCGTTGAGGGCGTCGACCTGTTCTGCCAGTTGGTTTCGTTCGAGCCGGAGGCGATCCATGGAATTGGCGAGAAGGGATTGCAGTTTTTGGTTTTCGGCGAGGATGGAGGCCAAATCGTTTGTCAATTTGTCGAGATGTTCGAAACGGGAACCGAGCCGATCGAGATTTTGGCGAAAAGCGTCGGCGATGGCGACCTGTTGGGTGCGTACCTGATCGGAGATGGCGCGGATTTCCTCGGAGCAACGACGGACGGGGCCGAGCAATTCGTCTGTGAGGGCGGAGCCGGCGACTTGGCCGGATTGGCGAAGTGCATCGAGCGATGCGCGCGCTCCGTTGGCGGATTCGTTCAGAAGATCGGCGCCATGAGCGACGGACTTCCATGTTTCACCGAGGTTGGTGGCTTGATTGTTCAGGCGTTCCAGCACGGATATGACGTCTGCGTCTTCCTCGATCGTTTCGGGTGGCGGGGGCGGGAATGCCGCAGAATGCAGGCGTTGAATCCAAGGTCGGAGGAGGGGACGATCGAGAAGATAGACCCAGATGACCGCCATAAATGTCGAGAAGAGGGCGGTATGGAGACATTGCATCAAATCGGCCATCGAGACGGTATCCATCTGATAGTAACCGATCAAAATAATACCCCAGAGCGTCCCGATCAATCCGAGGGCGATGTTCAGCGAATCATAGAATTGGAAGAATGGGAAAAACGGGGAAATGGTGTTTTTGCCTGAACGAAGGGAGCGGCGGATACCGCGCCACGCGAGCAGAAAGCCAAAAAACGGGATGAATGTCGTGACGCCCGACTGGTCGACAGCCGACCAGTCCAGATAGGGCGAAAGGCCGCAGACCCCGGATTCCGCCAAAGCGGCGGCATCGCCGGCGGAAGCGAAGAAAGCTCTCCACCAACGGACGATGGCGAAGACATTGTTGATAAAAAGGGCACCGGAAATGAGTGTAAGGAGCGCAAAGAAGCATCCTGCGGCGCGGAGTTTACGGAGGTTGCGGGCATTGGATTCCGTCGGATTCGAGGGCGGCGGGGTGGTGGCGATAGGATCGGAATTCATACGTTAGCGATTGGAGGATTGAAGAGGTTCGAAGAGAATGTGCTTGCTGGCGGCGCAGGTGGTGGCGAGAGCTTGCCGCACATAATCGGGATACTGTTCAGGAGGAAAGGATCCGGGCGTCAAGAAAGAGGTGACGCCGATTTGAATGGCGCCATCGGGGAGGGGTTTCACGATGCGCGCATAGGAAGCACCATGCGTTGAAAAGGAAAGAGAATCAGGGACGAGGGCTGGAGCGTAGTTTTTTGGCGGGTGGAAGATCCATGTTGCGCGTTGCCGCAGGAAAGAGGAGCGGAAGAAAGGGAAGATGCGGAGTTCCGGAAGCGGGTAGAGGCCGAAAGTATCACCGGGAATTTCAGCATCGAGCGACTGATTGTGGCGAACGGCGTAATCGGGCACGAGGACGGTTACGGAGAGGGTGAAAGGCCCTTCGGGGCCGTACTGTGCGGAAACGGGTTCAATCACTTGTGCGGACTGGGCGATACTTTTTACGAGACGTTGTTCGTAGCGAGATCGTTCTTCCGGCACCATGCGAACATAGGAACTGCGGAAGGATTCGGCGGAGGAACCTCCAAAATGGATTTGCATCACGATTTTGGCGGAACCATCAGCTTCCATGGAAATGTCGTATTGGGCGTCTTTCCAGGAAGACCCGAGATCGGTGAAGTCCGGAGGCTCTGGATCAGCGACATTCCAGAGGGGCGAATCGCTTCCGGGAGCGATTTCCAGGTAGGGGAAACCCTCGAAAGCATTTAGGGAAATCGGGGCGTATTGCGAAGTTCCCTCCAGCAGATAGGTTTTTCCGTCATCGGGATTGACGATGGCGGCTGCGATATGGTTGAACATGGATTGGGTGGCAGCGGCGCTGAAATCGGAGGATGGGGCGCCATTCCAGCGAGAGGAGTAGAAGCGGAGCGAAGGTTCCAAGCCTAGAGCCCGTGCCATGGCGATTTCGAGGATGCGGATATCCAGGGCGTGACCATAGTGACTAGCCAGGGTGGTATCGGCGCGGGAGAGGAGCGGATAGGGAAGGGCGTTGAAGGCAGGGCCATCCTGGCGGAGGTTTTTCGAAATATCATCGCGGATGGCGCGAATTTTTTCGGAGACGGAAGCGTTGGCGGGGACGAGAGCGCGGGCGTATGCGGCAGCATTGGTTTCGATCAGCGGATTGGAAAGAAGCCGGATTTGCTTTGCGAGGGCGGAGGCGTAGGCGTCGGGGGAAGTTGTTCCGCCGCGCAAGACGGGGAGGAGCCAGGAGGAGTCCGGCATATTGTTTTCCAAGGGAGTGCGGCTATTCGGGCCGGCGCCGGCGATTTTCCAGGTACGCACCGGGAGCCCGGTATCGGTCGTACCTTCGGAAACGGTCCGGGTTTGGTTGGTTCCATAGCCGCAGTAGAAAGGCTCGTGGACTTGGAAAGATTGCGCCTGACGATTATTTCCGACGACAGTGAAGGAGCGTTCTCCGAAAGATGAAAGGGAGCCGAGAACAGAAGCGAAACAGAAGAATGGTTGATTGCGGAAAGATTCTTCGGTCGTGAATTCAATGGTGGCGCCAGGTGTCACATTGGGGAAGGAGAGGGTGCAGATTTTTCCGGCAGGGTAGCGCGGGGCGGATTTGACCCATGGTTGATCGGCTTCGAACCAGTTGACGGAGAGATCGACGGGTTTACGGACGCCCTCGACGGTTTCTACGACAGCGGTCACGACGGAAACATTGCAGTATGGCGGGATGGTATAGAACGTGAAATCGGAAACGGCCTGTTGTCCGGCATAGGAAAGCACCTTGATACGGCGTGTTTTCCGGATATTCCAGGAAATCCCGGAGGTTCCGGAAGCGGAGTCCGGGTTTTCGGGGAAGGAGACGATGGTATCGGCCCGTTCTTCGAAGATATCGTCCGGGGGCTGAGGTTTTTCAACCTTTGCGAGAATGGCATTGAGGTTTTCCGAACCATCCGCGGAGGGGGCATTGAATGCGGGGGATTGGCTAAGGATTTCCATGGAACGGCCGGCGCGCTCCTCGATTTCGCGGTATTTCCGGAACGCCGGATAGGCTGCGGGTGGAATCTCGGTTTTGGACAGCAAGAGGGAGCGCTCCAGTACGGGGCGTTTCGTTTCACGGTCGATACCGGAATGGTCGGTGAACGAAAAACCCTCGGCATGGGTCTTTTGGTTTTCGCGCGGAAGAAGGGAAACAGATTCCGGGAGAATGAATTCGATGGTTTCGCGGAATCCGGTTGTGCTATTGATTTGCAAGGGGAATCGGCGTTTTTCGAGGCCTAGGTCGGGAAGGAGGCGCGAAGCGATCGAGGCGCATTCGGCGAGCCGGGGCGGTTCGAGGAAACAGCGTTTTCCGGTGTCGAAGGATACGGGGAAGACCTGTGGGATTTCGGCAACGATTTTCAGTTTCAGTTCCCTATTGTCGGAGCGGAGGTTTTCGAGTGCCGGAGAGAGTTCCCATTTGGACAGGACGGCGCCGGAGACGGCGGAGCTCACGAGTCTTTGGGTGAATCGGCGAATGGAATCGGCGGATGAACCGGCAAAGAAAGCGCGGTAGGCGGCATCGTGAAATCCGTGGAAAGAAAGCGTCGATTCCAAGAGGGCGCTACCATCTTCACGGAGCGTGTAGAACGTATGGCTGTCGAGGGTGTTTTTCTCGGCCGGAATGGCGGGGGTTTCGCGCAGGGAATCGCCTTCGGCGCGGGCGACGAGGTAGCTCTTTTCGTAGAGGTATTCGGGGAGCAGGCTACGGGTCGTTTCGCTCGTCGGATCCATGAGAATATAGGGGTTGTCGGGATCCAGAGAATCGGCGGCGACGATGGCGTGATTGAAGAAAGGTTGCGGGACGGCCGGGTCCTTTTTGGCGTCCGTGTGAATCAAGACGGGCCATGCGTTGATTCCGGTGAGACGGAGCATGGCGACGAGAAGAGCCGCCTTGTCCCGGCAGACGCCGTTGCGTTCGCTGAAGGTAAGGGAGACGTCGTGCGGTTCGTAGCCGGGCGCTTCATTTTCCGCCATTGTTCCCATGTAGCGGATGTCGCGGGAAACGAACCGGAAGAGAGATTCGAGGCGCTTTTCGCGTGGAAGGCGGCCATTGTCGGTCAGTTCGGCGACCTTTTGGCGGATGTCATCGTTGACGGCGGCGAGCCGCGGTTCGCAGAGCTCGGCATACCAACGGGAGAGTTCCTCCCAACCAGACAATGTGGAAACGAGCAACCGTGCCGTACAGGTATAGGCTGGCGGCATTTGCGGTTCTTTGAAGAAGCGGGGCGTATCGGTGGCGATCCAGCGTTCCGTGATTGTGCCATCTGGGGCATGGTCGGCGGCATGAAGGAGGGAGATGGTTTCCGTATTGCGCAGGACGCGGGAGCGAATCGGGAGCGTGGCAGGCTGGCGGATTTCAACCCCCTGCCAAAGAACCGGGCTGGAGCTCTCGAAGACCAAGTAGTCGGAGAAAGTGTTTTCGACGCGGGCCTTGCGGATATCGCGGCGGCAACGCACTTCGACGGCGTCGCCGACACGGATGCCGGGGAATTGCAACGAGATGTTTTTGTCGTTTGCATTGTGAATATTGGAAGAAAGTTGACTAGAATCGACGACTTCCTTCGTATGGGCGGCGATGTCGACATCGCGCACGGTTCCGTCGGCGCCATGAATGCGGGCCTCCGTAATGGTAAACGAGCCGTAGAAGTCGTTATTCCAAAACGAGAAGATCCGGATATCTTCAACGCCGCTTTGCGTCAGGGCCTTCACGAGGAGAACCGATTCGGTGGAATAGGTTCCGTTTGTGCAGTAAGCGGTTTTCTCCCATTCGAAGACAGAAACGGAATCGGCCTCGGGATAGGCGGCGGATGTTACTGCCGGCAATCTTTTGAGGGCATTTGTCCAAGCGATTTCCGGATTGGTTTCGGGTGTATTGAACGCGACCTCTACGGGTGCTTTTCCGGAATCGTTTTGAGGCAAAGCGACAGAAAGGGTGTGGCGGCATCCGAACGCAACGAAAACAGCCGCAAAAAAAAACAGCAAAGCAGATTGGATCATTTGTTTGCTGGCGTTGTTACGAAGAAGAAAAAAGGATTTCATTGGGTTCGTATCCTCCTAGGGGCGTATCCGGCAGAGGAAAGGATTCTGCGGACGATGGAAAAGCCGTATTCATATGTATGTCCGGCATTCTACCATACCGCCATTCATTCGGGCAAACAGCAGGCGTTGGCTGCGAGGGTGTTCCGCCAAAAAACGGGTTCTTTGCGGAAAATCGATTCATGTGGATGGCGGGGCGCAGGGGGGCTGCGCCCGGCAAAACCGATTGGGCAGAGGGTGAGGGGCGGTCTGGCGCGATAAGGACATCGTTCCCGACAAAAAAATGGGACATATCAAACCGGAAGACCCGGCAGTTTGTGTAGCCACCCTTATCCCGGAAAAATCCGCAATCGATGATCCCAGATTTTCAATTTTGCCTGAAAATACTTGCGAAAAATGATTTTCGCTAGGCAAAAAGAGAGATTTTTTCGGATTTCGCCATAATGGCGGCGATCAACGCCAGAAAGGAGCACCGCACGGGTTTATTTGTTTCGCGCAGAGAGTGGCGAGCCGCCACGGGGCCGGGAGGCCCGGCGGCAAAGCACAGAGCCATTGCGCACACGCCCGTGTCCCGTTGCGGTAGGGCGCGATGTCCTCATCGCGC
>JBJEVW010000323.1:0-1889 GCA_051884735.1 Kiritimatiellia bacterium
GCCCCAGAGAAGCCCCGATCCGATTGGCCGGAATCATGAAACTGTATTCCGCGAAAGCGATCAGCCAAGAACACAAGACGATGACGGGAAGCGGTTTCGAGGCGGCGGCACCGAAACGGAGATGGCCATACCAAGCAAAAAGCATAAAGGTATTGGAGACAAAGAGCATCAAAATGAAGAGAAACGGCTTCATGGCTGATTTTCGGCAAAAAACTCATCGAGAATGCCGACGGCGACGGGAAGCGCCTCGGCAGAACCGAAGCCGGCATTTTCGACGATAACGGCGATGGCAATTTGCGGATTTTCGGCAGGGGCGAAGCAGATGAACCAGGCATGGTCTTCGCCGCCGGGGTTTTGTGCGGTTCCGGTTTTTCCGCAGACGGAGAGTCCGGGAAGATCGGCCTTTCGTGCGGTTCCGGATTGCACGGCCTTGCGCATGGCGCGGGTGACGCGTTGAGCCGTTGCGGAGGAAGTGAGACGGGAGAGGGGTGCGACGGGCTGCGATTCAAGAAGACGCGGCGTTTGCATGACACCGCCGTTTGCGATGGCGGAGGCAAACATGGCCATGTGGAGTGGGGTGACGAGGAGGCGACCTTGCCCGATGGAGATTTGTGCAAGCTCACGGCGTTCGCCACGTTTCAGGAAAGGGATATTGCCGCGTTGGCAGGAAACCATCTGGGTGCCGTTCGTGTAAAGGGGGAGGCGTTCGTTGATGTGAAGGCGATTGGCGAAATCGTTGAAGGCGTCGATCCCGCAAAGGACGCCTGCACGTGCAAAGTAGGTATTCGAGGATTTTGCGAGGGCGGTATCGAGATCCAGGGTTCCGAAACCGGGCCAAGCGAGACCTCGTCGTTCGTATGCATAGTATTCGTGATCGCGAATGGGGCGGCGTGCCCCCGGTGCGTAATAGCCCTCGGCGGGGCAAGGGAGCGTCTGTTGGACACCGCATTCGACCATCAGCGCGGCGATCAGGGTCTTGAAGGTCGACCCGGCTGGATAGCGTCCGTGGAGAGCGCGGTTGAGAAGGGGGGCGTCGGGGTCGATGTTGAGGCGCCGGTCGTAGTGGTTTGGATCAAATGCCGGAGAGGAACACAGCAGGCGAATCGCACCGGTGGAAGGTTCGATGGCAACAGCGGCGCCTTTGCGTCCTTTCAGGAGCGAATAGGCGCGGAGTTGGAGGCGGGAATCGATTGTGAGCGTAAGGTTTGTACCGATGGAAAAGGACTTTGCGGTATCGAGGCTTTTGAGGGAAGCCTCGCGCCATTCCTTGCCGGACGTGATGCGATGGTAGCCGGAGAGCATGGGATCGCCGGCATTTTCCATGCCGGTGAGGCCTTCGGAGGGGTGGCGGAAGCCGACGATGTGGGCAGTGGCCGCTTCATAGGGATAGACACGGGTGCCGGTTCCGTCTCGTTCGGTATAGGCAAGCGGTCGTTCATGATAGTCGAGAATAGAGCCGCGAATGAGATGGTGTGCGGCGTTATCCGGGCGCGGGTTGTAGCGCTCCATAAACCGGACGAATTCCTTGCGGGTATAGCCGGCGAGTTGCCAGGAAGCCTGATAGGCGAGGATGGCAATGGCGCAAGCGGAAAAGAGGATGGGAAACAGCATCATTCTCGTGCGGTATCCAATCCGGTAGGGGGCAAAATGGAAACCGAGCGAAAAAACCGCCACAACCGACAGGATGCAGAACATCCAACGGAAGGCAGAAAGAATCTGCCGGGTTTTCGGCGGATCCAGCAAGGCGGAGATGGTTTCAAGCATATTGGACGATTCTAGCAAAAAGAAGCCGGAATGGATATCTGCCACAAATTCCACACCCTTATCCCGATTTTTGTGTGGCTTCCAGAAGTAAACTTGGTTTTAGTAGTAGTTTACCCCCTATAAAG
>JBJEVW010000324.1:0-1879 GCA_051884735.1 Kiritimatiellia bacterium
TGACGATCCGCGGCCACGTAGGTCTTTACGGGCCACCATCCTACGACCGTGGGGCCGGTTACGTAGACGAAGACGGCGTCCAGAGGGGGCGTGTGACGCATCATCTCGACATCGAGACGCTGGAACTTTACGACCGTTGGTCCACGGCCCGCGTCAACGGCCTCAACTTCAATCGCGGCGACGACAACACGAATGATGTCAAAGGCACGCTTACGATCGGTAATTGGAGTACCTTCGTCCGGCGCCCGGCAGGCGTCAATCCGTCTGACTACGACGGAACCGTCTATGCGATTATCCCTTGGATGACCGTACATTGCAACGACAACAATCAAGTGCTGACCGACAACGACTGGGGCACGGAACAGACCTTTCCCGGCGTTCGCGAGGAGGACGGCTGCATCCGGCTCCTGAAGTCGCAGCTCAATTCCGACAACCAGACGCTCTGGCAGTGCGGCGAAAACGACAACTTCTACTTTTTCTCCAATTCCGGTTTCACCCTCAACGGAGCCGACCGGCGCATTTTCTCGCTCGTCTACTGCACGAAGGAAATGCCGCATTATGTGCCGGGCGGCAACTTTTACATCGATACGGCCAAGGGTGGACACAAACTTATCGTGACGAGCGGAGCGATGGTCATTACCCGCTTGAACAAATGGCTTGGACAGCCTGCGGACATGACGCGAAACGGAAAGATTGTCCTGGAGGGCGATCCGGCCTATTTGCACGTGCCATCGGCGGGCATCTTGACGCAACAAACGGCCGGTTCGAGTGCATCGGACTACAACATGTGCTGGGTTCCGCTCATGGCGGAGAACGATCTCGTGAAAGGCGGCGCCGGATCGGTTGGCCTTGCGGGCGACCAGCGCGGGATACGAGGCACGATTGTCGTGAACGGCGGGCAGCTTTGGCTGGGCTATCCCTCCTACAAGAAGAACGGCTATCTGTATCTCTATGGCAATCCCGAGCGCGGATGGCCGATGCACGGTTGTGCGACCGACTGCGATTTTATCGTCCGTAGCGGTGCGGTTCTCGCGCTCTGTGCGCCGGGCTATCAAGGACTCGACAGCGACGGCAACGAAGTGGATGCTCCGGTTCTCGCGTTTGCGACAGACGGAAAGGGCGTGCAGCACACGATCACGTTGGAACGCAGCGGCGATGCGACGGGCGGTTTGTATCTGGCCGAAGGGGTTGAAGCCCGTATCTGGAAGTGCTTCGTCGAGGATGAGATCGGCAAGCAAGTGGCCTTGGCGCGCGGTATATGGGGGTCGAGCGAAAGCGTGGCGGAGAACATTGACGATACGCTCTTCGCCGGTGCCGGCGTTCTCATCGTCCAAAAGGACGACAATCTGCGCCCGACGATCATCATCTTCCGGTAAGCGGATTTCCCGACGGATTTCGTTAGCAGAATGAACCGCAGCGGATTGGGGCGTGTTTTCTAGCGCGCCGCCATTCCGCGTTCCTTGACGTGTCCCGTGGTTGTGTTTCATTGGGCAGGGTGCGATGATTGGTGGACTTCGCCCGTGGCGGCCCAGGATCGAGGTATTTACATTTTTATTTTTGATCCCCAGTCGACTGCACGATGAAAGAACAGGATTTGGCCGTGTGGTCAGGATTGCGTCTGGTGTTGGGGAATTGCAATGACGGTTCGTGCGCCGGAAGGTTGACGCTCTTGTTCTGAAGCAATCAAGGGGAAGACGATTTGTTTTCGGGGGGGGGGAATGCTGTGGCGTTGAGATGACTGAGGGGCTTCTGTGTGGAACTTTCGAACAAAATTGCTTTTCGTAAGGTGTTTTGTTAGCCTAACCCAATGAAATCGATTGTTCCCCTTCTCTTGGGTGTCATTTTGTTTTGGAATACACCTTCAAATGCTCAGACAAAA
>JBJEVW010000325.1:0-7645 GCA_051884735.1 Kiritimatiellia bacterium
GCCGCCGACCAGATTCGCCTCCCTGTCTCTCGCCACTGCCTTCTTGCGTGGCAAGGACTCCCCAGTTCAGCAAATAGGCGGGTATGAGAAAAACCGATAGAGCGACAAATGAATGCCAAACCAAAAATTCTTGATTCCGTACGTATGGAAAGGACAAAACGACAAAAACCGGAAACAGAAAACCAAAAAGCGGATACATCGGCCCGGCCTTTCGCACGCCTTTGGTGAACCAAAGTGGTAACGCCCCCGCAAGAAAGACCCAGATCAACGGGTTTACGCCGGAATGGAGGTGTATCGCCTGTTTGAGCAGATAGCGCTTTTTCGCAAATGGCGCCGAAATGGCATCGCCCAATAGTCCGTTGATTTCCAAATACGTTTTGGCCGACTTTTCTTGCAGGTTGGCCCAAAACGCCGAAAAGTCGCTGAAAATGATGGGGTGTCCGAAGGTAAATCCAAGTACTCCCAATGCCAATAAAACAAGGACAAGCGCACTTCCCTTCCCGATACCCCACCGGAAACGACGGGCGTAAAAAACGGCGACAACGGGCAACAGGAGGAGGATGAGCAGATTCGTATACTTGGTGGAACACGAAAATCCCCCCATGACCGCGCCCGCCAACAGGAGAAAAAGCGACCGCCGCTGGAATGCATGCGCAAACAGCAAAAATGTCGATAGTGCCGTAAACAACATGGCAATATCGCTTTCCGCATAATGGGAATGCTCAACCAGAAACGGATGGAACAGCAAAAAAACAGTCGGCAAAAGCGCCCTGTAACCATTTCCCAAATAGAGACGCGAGAGATAGAAAAACAAAACGACCGACAGGGCGGAAAACAGGACATTCCATTTCCGGACACGGTAGATCATCATTTCATTTTTGAAGAACAGCTTTGGATTCTCTTCCCGGGTCCGGACCCCAAGCCGTTTTCCGTCGGATAGCCAATCGGTACGCCAGCCTGTCATCCGATCGGCAAAATCTTCAATCGCCTTGCATCCCAGCACAAGACGAAACATGCCCTGCGGATAGGCGTCGTCCGGTATGAAGCCGTTTTTCTCCACCACATCAACCCATCCGGCGATCTTATACTCGTCCGGATGATAGAAAGGCCACCGCAACCCATGAGAAAACAACAATACCGCCGCAACGAAAAGAACTATCGGCAAAAGACGCCTGACGTTCTTGTCCAACTCGGACAAGATGCAATGAAAGGAGAATCTTTCTTTCCATGTTTTCTTTTGGGCACGATCCGCTCCGTTGTTGGTTGCTTCCGGCACAGAAAGAAATTCTTTCTTTTCCATACTTCTAGAACAGGAGAAAAGTGTCTCGGGAAAATCAATTGTTCTTGCAAAAAGAAAATGGGTATAAAGTGAACCTCAGACAGGATGACAGCCGAAGCGCTCCCTTTATGATATGAAGTGCAGTATAAAGCATTTATAACGCAAGTCAAGCAGGCCAAAGCCTTCACCCGGAACCAGATGAATTGGCAAAGTGGAGGCTCGTGGGGTATGGGCATCTTGTCTTGCAATGGAATCGAATCATAAAAGGACGTACATGTTACGGCAACTCATTCCACAACACAAGATTCCCGGGGCATATTGACCAGAAATGACATTCACTTTGTCCGCTTTGGTAGAAGTACATGCCAAATCGGCCGGAGTAAAATGTCCACAAGGGTCATGACGGCCCGGAATGAGGATGATTTTCTTTGTCAGGGAAACGCCTGTCACAAACGCTTTTTGCGGCTTGGCTCATTGCCGGTGGCGGCATGCCTCTGGCTGTCGGGACTCCCGACTCGCCCCTGCCGAGGATCCGCATCCTTCGCTTGTTCGTGGCACGCCGATAACTGCGTGGCACGCCACGCAGTGGGTGATTGCCCCGTCAATCGATAGAAAAGAGCCCGCAAGGAACGTGCATTCCCGAAGCCGATTGCTTCATGGAGCCGATCGAGTTGCACATCCGGAAGACGGAGCTGTTCACAGGCTCGACGAAATCGTTCCTGTTCGATTTCACGCAAAATCGAATGTCCGACAAAGCGCATGAACCGCATCTCGGCTGAACGCCGCGCCATTCCCATCACGGCAACGACATCGGGAACCTTGATTCCTTCGCAGGCATGCAAACGAATGTACTCGACCGCTTTGAGCGACGTATGGTCGCGACACTTGAAGGCGCGTGTACTCTCGCGCCCGACAACCAACCCGGCGCCAAAGCGTTCGATTCGGGGCTTTGCATGCGGATTCGACAAACGCTCCTGCAGAATTTCCGCCGCCAGATAGCCGGACTTCTCGAAATCCGGAGACACAGACGTCAATGTCGGCTCTGTGCTTTCGCAAATCAGTTCGTCATTGTCGACACTCACGACAATCATTTCGTCGGGAACGGCAATTCCCCGATTGCGGGCGGCGCGGAGCACATGTTCGCCCATTTCGTCATTGGCCGCGAAGATGCCGAAGGGACGCGAGAGCGAACCAAGCCACTCTTCCAGCGAACCGTAGAACTCGATGGCATCGCGAAAACAACGCCCCGCCGTCGGATCGTATACGGCCGTATCCCGTCCGGCTTGCGCCATCAATGCGACAAATGCGCGTTCGCGCTCGATGGACCATTCGCGCTTGACATCAAAGCCGACATACCCGTAGATGAGACATGCTTTCTTCAGCAACTCCCCCACCGCCGCACGCACCGTTTCTTCCGGGTCGTGCAACACGCCAAAACAGTCGACACCCAACTGCTTGGCATCAAAATCGCAGAATACAAGGGGAAGTTCGCGACAAAGGACGGACTTCACTTTGGCGCTTTCTGCTATACCGCCTTCGACAATGGCCCCCGATGCATGCCAAAAATCGAAAATATTCCCGAGATTTCCACGCACTTCGGAGATTTCCAAGACACGGACATTCCATCCGTTCTCCTTGGAAAAGCGGTAGATGCCGGCTAAGCGTTTTCTCCAAGCACGAAATTTCTGTTCGTAAAGATAAACGATAGTTGTCATGGTCGTTTTGCAAGGGCGGAACCCGTCCGCAATTCGCAAATCGGACACGGCATTCCCTTTTCCGCTCCGTTCCGCGCTTGGGGCACACGCGGAACGGGATCTTCAACGGGCAAATACGGAGATTAACGGCGTACCTCGATCTTGTAGAAACCGGAACCCGCATCAACCGTCGGAAGCTCGACTGTGAGAGTGCCGCCCTCGGATGCGACAATCGGCTCGCCATAAGGCAGGAAGGGGTCGGAAAGCGAGGCCGCATGCATGACTTGATAGGTTCGGCCGGGAACGCCTGTCCATGTAAGGGCCAACGTCCCTTCTTCGACATTTTCAAGTCCGTTGACCGTGAACGGCCGGCTCATGAGATGCGGATCGCTGCCGACGACAAACTCGTAGTAGTTCGAAAGTCCGTCGCCATCGGGATCGCCTTCTGGATCCGTTCCTGACGTCTGCAAGAAGTGCTCGCGTTCCCAATCGTCATCAAGTCCATTGCCGTCCGCATCGCTCGTCGATTCGCGGTCGATTGTCTCGCTGACAGAGAACTTCACGGCATCGGCAATGACAATAAGTCCGCCCGCATCCTTGCTGTCCCCCTGTCCAATCGTGAGAATGCGGACGCTGCCACCCGTCCCCTCCGCAAACGGCCATGCGCCGATTGAAACCCAATCCTTTGGATTCGTGCTCATGTTTACATGATTGGTTGTCACGCCGCCATCGTAGACGACTTCGACGAGCACGTTCGTGCCGCGGGATTTGTCATAACCGGTCGATTCGTCTATTTTGGCATTCCAGTACAGGGAAACTTCGTATGTCGTGTTGGACGGAATCTCGGGCGTATACTTCACCCAGATATCCTCCCCTCCCGTATAGTTGTTGTGGAGATAGTTCGAACCAATGTAGTCCGGGTTGCTGGAGCTCTCCTTCCATGCACCCGAGACGACTACGCCTGTCGTGTTGGTGTTATCGATCTCAAGCGAAATGATTTCGCGCACAATAGGGTCCGCCTCGACCGGCCATTCATAGTCGGACATCGATTGCGATGACTGCTTGGCATTGATCAGGTTTTGGAGTTCAGCCGTCTTTGCGGCATCCTGGTAAATGGCGCGCGGCCGGCACCCGTACTTTTTGCAGAGCGATGCCGCATAGCCGACCGCAACGCCTTGCTGCCCGCCTGCATGCATGACACGGCTCGAACCGAAGGCGACATGCGTGTAGCTCGCGCAACGTCCTGCCAAAAAGAGGTTCGGAACATCGCGGCAACAGAGCGAACGATACGGCATCCACCAATTGCCATAGCGGTAGTGCGTCGTTGCCGCCAAAAAGCCCGAACTTCCATTCTTGCGGTGCAAGTCGATGGACCAGGTGGCAATGCCAATCGAGTCCTCGAACAGACGATGCCCGGTCACGTCCTTTTCGCGTACGACATAATCGCCGATGATGCGTCGCGATTCGCGCTTGCCGGCAATGTATCCCATGAAATCCAAGACGAGCTTTTCATTGCCGTTGGTCTTGACATTGGAGAAAGTGCCGTAAATGGCGCGGAACAGGCGATCGCGGAGCATTTCGGCGTCTTCAATCGTGTCTTCCTCCGGATCGAGCCCGGCTTCCCAATCCCAACCGCCCGAAGTGGCTTTGAGATCGCCGCTGACTTTTGTCGCCCAAGGAACCGACGGAAAGGCAAAGTCTTCCGTTTGCGTCTTTGTCGTCCAAAGGAGCGTATTGCCCATCGTGCTCGTATCCGCAACATCCTGGCCATGCGTCGGTTCGTCATATTCCGTCTTTGCTTCGCGGCCTAACATGTAGGCCGCACCGGCCCAGTATCCAAGCCAGCCATCGCCCGTGCAATCGGCATAGAGCGGTGCGACAAAGCGACGGCGCGCTCCCGTTTCGATATGCCGTGCGTCCACCGCTACAATCTTCCGCTCTTCGTTGGTGACAACGCCATAAGCGCGCCAGCCCGTATGAATCGTCAGGTTCGTATAGCTCGCGGCAAACTTCATGCGCGCCGTATCGTCCTTGGCCATGGAACCTCCATTGGAGACATTGTTGCGAATGGCTTTGACGATCCAATGGAACTCATCCCCTTCTTTCTCCGTACGCACACGAATCTCATCACTGGCGTTTCCGCCTAACATCGGTCGATCTTGGACAATCGCCACGTCAAGCCCGGCATCCGCCGCCGCAATCGCCGCCGCCGTACCGGAAATGCCGCCGCCGACAACGACAAAGTCGGCCGTCACCACGTCCTCCGGTGCTTCGTTTTCGCCGCGCTGTGCCGCCCGCCAAACTGCCAACTCGGCTTTTCCCTCCGGCGGAGCCGTCGTGTTGCCTTCGGACGTCAGGAAAATCGCGTCGCACCGTCCCTCGAATCCCGTGAGGTCTTTCAAGGCCAATGTTTGGATGCCCGATGCAACGTCAATGACGCCCGCATCGACCCATCCCCAGTCCGCCGGCGCCACGCCAAGCGTATTCGGGAAAATCGTATCGCCAAGCTGCAGCTGGAAGCGCCCCGGCTTTTCCCCGTCCCAATCCGGCGTCCAGTCGCGCGTCCGCACCCAGGCACGCACACGACCCGCCGACGTAAACGCAAGCGTCATGGCGGCATCGGCAACGGGAACTCCCTTGCCATGGGCAAGCAGATACGGCGATCCCATGATGTCCGCAAATTGCGGATCGACAACCCAGCCGCCCTTCTCTGCCATGGATTCCGCCTCGATCAGCAAATCCGCGCCCGGTTCAATCGGATGGAACGTCCCCAACAAGGCGGCACACCACCTCTCTGCCATGAGGCGTGCGCCCGCTTCCGTCGGATGGACTTTGTCGCTGATGCAGTGCTCCGTGTAATCCCAGCCGTCGGCCATGTCGACCACCACAACCGGCGATTCGACACAGTCGAGTTCCGCCGCCAATGCGCCAATCGCTTCGTTGAGCTCGGGAATGTAACTGTATTTCGGCAATTTGCCGCTTGTGATGACTTTCGCCTCGAGAATCGTTGCGCGCGGATTCTGCGCACGGGCCGCCGCGATGATCTTCGCATGTGCATTCGTCACGGCCGCGACAATGTCCGCAACCGGCACCGATGTTGCATCGTAGTTGTGCCCGGCATGCAACAGCAAATAGTCCGCCTTGTCCGTGGCGGCATTCGAAACATAGAGATTTGCAATCTCCGCCGCACTCTTGCCGCACCAGCCTTCACTGCGCAAATCCGTCCCGGAATAAGGCGAAACATGCGATCCCTTCCAAACGACATTCGTGAGGCCTTGCTCCGCCAAAAGCTCCGGGAGATACAGGCGATAGGTCCACTTGTTCGCCGCCGATTCGGAATTGGCGCCTTCCGTAATCGAATCGCCAACGCAACAAATCGAAATCTGCGCGCCATCCGCCGGAACTTCCGGCTCCGGTTCGGGCGTCGGTTCGGCAACCGTGAACTTCACGGCATCGGCAATGACGGTCTTTCCCTCCTGACCGATCGTCATGATTCTGACAGAACCCGCCGTCCCTACGGAAAAGGGCCAATTGCCAATCTTGTGCCATCCCGTGGATGTGTCGGTCATGTCGACATAATTCGTCACAACGCCCTCGGCATGGACAATCTCGACCGGCACGGCCGATCCACGCGTATCGTCGCCATTCCACACAAGCGAGACATCATAGGTCATGTTGGTCGTAATCACCGGCGTAAACCGGACCCAGAGATTCTCTCCGGCAACTTGTCCATTGTGCAAATAGTTCGAACCATACCGGTTGGAGGAATACGAACTGGCGGACCACGCCCCGCTGATTTCAACCCCCGTTGCATCCGCATTGTCGACGATGACTTCCGTCTGCACCTCCGGCTCCACCGGTTCTTCCGGCTCGGGATCCGGAACAACCGGTGTGCTTCCGTCCTTGGTAAAGAACATCAATTCCGAAAGCCCGACATACTCGACAATGCCTTCCTTGTCCGCGGCATTGGAACCGTCATACCCTTGCTGGCTCTTGATGACCAAAGCAACGTATCGCGCCGATGCCGTCGCCTCCAAATCAAAGACCTGTCCCGCTTCGTCATTGCTTCCGCTTGCCTGGTCAAGGCTGCCGGAAAGGACTTTTGTGTAACTGTTCGTAATGTCCGCAACCGACGTCTTCCAGGTCGAGGCCGTCGTCGTATACAACTCGAAGTCCTTTACGCCGCGATTCGTATACGCTTTGCTGCCGGAGACCATATTGAAATTGTAGAATTTCACCCGGTCGATCGCCTTCAACTCGCCAAGATCGACCTGCAGGTAGATCGGATATTTGTACAGCGTGCCGCTATTGTAAAAGGCGGAGGACATGAACATGGTGCCATTCGCCGAATTCGTGTGCGTCCCGCTTTCGCTGATGCCATCCCCGTTGAAGGCATGGATGGCCTTGCGGTCATACGCCGTATACTGAGCCGGAACGCCCGCATAGCTCTTTCCGGTAACGACCATGTTGGTCGTAATGCCGGACAGGTCGATTTGCGTGTAGTTCACTTCCTCCGCCACAACGGCAAATGGAAGAAGAGCGAGTAGGATGGAGCCAATCTTTGTTTTCATGGGTCTGTTTTCTTGCGTAAAATCAGGATGTCCGGCGCCCCCAAAAGCAGCCGTCCGGACATCGAAAATGGGAGGCAATCCTCACCATTTCCAACTTTTCC
>JBJEVW010000326.1:0-7633 GCA_051884735.1 Kiritimatiellia bacterium
TTTTCAGCAAGTTGCTGAAAACAAGCATAAAGTTCGTAAAAGCGATGTGAATACCGAATGTTCGCAGTGGACAAACCTTTAGCATCGGGTATCGCCACCTTCAAATCGGCAATTAATTCGGCGAAGAAATGCGCCCCCCGTTTTTTGCCAGGGTAGCGTTCGCCGATATCCTTTCCGAGATTCCAGTAGAACTCAAGGAGCGCGGCATTCACCGAAACAGCCGCCTTGATTTGCGTAGAACGATAGCGCTTCTTAAGATCGCCAATCCAAGAAAAATACTCCGGCGTCTTTCCATTTTTCTTCATTCTTCGATTCCCTTCGCGAGTTCGGCAAGCTTCGCCACGGCTTTGTTTATCGCATCTCGATATTTCTTCATGTCGGCGAGGAGTTCCCCGAGCGAAACGTCGGCATCGTCATCCGCCTGTTCCTTGAGCCATTTGAGATCGAGGTTCGTCTTGTCGCGCGTGAGCAAGTCCGCTGCCGCGAAACGGCGCCAACGCTCGGTCTCGGTGCGTTGCTTCTGCGTGTAGCATTTGACGAAATCGTCGAGGTGGCGGCGTTCGAGTTTGTTGTTGGCGAGCGTATGTTTTACGCCGGTGCGGTAGTCGTACACCCATGTCTCGTCGGTCTTGCCGCCGCGCGAGAAGAAGAGGACGTTCGCCCGCACGCCCTGTGCGTAGAAAATGCCCGTCGGGAGGCGGAGGATCGTGTGGAGATTGTAGTCGGCGAGAAGCTTCTTGCGCACGGTCTCGCCCGCACCGCCTTCAAAGAGCACGTTGTCCGGCAAAACGACCGCCGCCCTGCCGCCGACCTTCATGAGCAGCATGATGTGCTGCAGGAAGTTCAACTGGTTGTTGGAGGTCTTGGCAAAGAAGTCCTGCCGCATGGAGGATATCTCGCCGAGTCCGGCGGGACGGGTCCCGAACGGCGGATTGGCGAGAATCACGTCGTAGAGACGCGTCGGCTCCTTCTCAAGGGAATCTTCGCATCGAACAGGGCTTGAATCGACCCCGGCGCCGTGGAGGTACAGGTTCATCGAGGCGAGCGTGACGACGAGCGGCGTAATGTCATAGCCGGTCAACGCCTCCGTCCTGAGGAACATCTGCTTCTCGCGGGCCTGGGTTTGACGCTTCATGTGGTCGAAGGCGGCGAGCAGAAAACCGCCCGTGCCGCAGGCGGGGTCGCAGACGGTTTCGGTAATCTGCGGATCGGTCACGTCCACCATCGCCTTGATGAGCGCCCGAGGGGTGAAGTATTGCCCGGCGCCGGATTTTTTGTCCTGCCCGTTCTTTTCAAGTATGCCCTCGTAGATCGCGCCCTTCGTATCGACCTTGAGCGAGAACCAGTCCTGGGCGTCGACCATCGCGACGACCTTGGCGAGGTGCGCGGGCTGGGAAATCTTGTTCTGCGCCTTGGAAAAGATCGTGCCGATGAGCCCCGGCTCGGACGAAAGCTTTTTGAGCGACTTTTCGTAGCGTTCGATCAGGTCGAAGCCGTCCTTGTCCACGAGATTCGCCCACCGGCAGTCATTCGGGATCTTGCTTTCGATGCCCAGCGCCTCGGCCTCTGAATCCATCTTGAGAAAGAGAATGTAGGTGAGCTGCACGATGTAGTCCGTAAAGGCCACGCCGGCCGCCGCGAGGACGTCCGCGAGCTGCCACACCTTCTGGACGAGAGACTGTTCGTTTTGTTCCATAATCAGATTGCCTTCATGAAGAACGAGGAAAGAGAGGCGAGTTCGGCGTCGAACGCCTGCGGTGAGCCGAAGGCACGCACCCCTTCGGCGAGAAGCTGAATGTTGGTTTCCGCCTTGAGTTCGCCGTAGCCAATGGCGCCGTTGGCGAGAATGAGACCCAGCGCCTCCTTGAGGACGTCATCCTGTCCGGGCGTTATCGCGCCACGCTGCTTCTGGCCTTTCCAGAGTTCGTAGTGCTGCGCGAAGGAGAAATACTGCGACGAAGAAAGGAGCGAATAGAGTTTGGGCGTCCGACCCAGGCCGAAGCGCGCAAGACCAAGCCAGTTCGTCACGGCATCACGCTCCGGCGCGGACGAAAGGCGCACGACGTCGTCCTGCCGGATGAGCGCGTAGGCGTTCCAGACCTTCGAACAGGAGAACGACGCGTTGAAATGGTGCGCGTCATCGCGTATCGCGGCAAGGGACGGATAGTCAAAACGATATTCTCGCGCCTCCTTGACGGCGGCGATGGCCGCGTTGCCCGTGGGGTTGGTCTTGAGAAAAGCCTCGAATCCGTCGAGCACGCTGCGGGCTTCGGCATGGGAGAATCCCGTGTAGACGATTTCGTCCTTGCCGGGTTTCTGTATGACCACGTAGCCGGCGTTGAGCTCCAGAAGATAGTCGCGGGCCGCGATATTGTTGATGAGCGGCGCGACGAGGGAGCGGCGGCCCGTATTCGGCTCCGAGGCGGAGGTGAACGGGGGGAGCGATCCGTCAGACAGGGCCTCGAACACGGATTCCCCCAGGTCTTGCATCGCGAACCCGGCGAGGGCCGAGAACTTCATCCGCCCGGCCTCGGTCGATTTTGCGCTGATGCGCGACAGCCGTGAAGCCAGCAGGCGGAGGTTGTCGTCGGACACGATTCCGAGCGAAAGCTTCTCGAGCAGACGCGGGAGCGCAAGCGGGGCAGGACCGGCGCTTTCGCCGCCGGCCGAGTCGTCGAATGGATGTTCCGTGACGCCGACGGCATCGACGACAAAGAACTGCTCCTTTCCGTTCGCGTTCGGCGTGACGGCCTTCAGCTGGTCGGGGTTGATTGTGCGGCAACCGCGTCCCCGCATCTGCACATAGAGCGAATACGTGTTCACGTCGCGCATGAAAAGAATGACCTCAAGCGGCTTGATGTCCGTGCCGGTCGCGACGAGCGTAACGGTTACGGCAATACGGAACGTGCGGGAGTTGCGGAACTCGCGAATGAGCTTCTGCGGGTCGCCGGCGGAATAGGTTATCGTCTGCACGAAGTCCGGCGACTGCCCGGCGAACACCTCGCGCGCGATTTCGACTATGCGCCGGGCGTGATATTCCGACTTGGCGAAAATCAGCGTCTTCGGGAGCGAGGCCATGTCCGGCTCGCGGGCGAGGTCGCCCGTATACATCTCCGAATAGACGGCCTTCTTGTAGGCTGCGAGGACCTGGCGGATGTGGTCAGGCTGGACAATCGCGCGGTCGAGCTGCTTAGCCTCATAGTGCGCGGGTTCTTCCATTACCTGCGTTACCGTCTCGCGCGTCTTGCGGGTATAGACATCGACCGTCTCGCCTTGGGCGACATCAACGCCCTCGGTGGCGGACTTCGTCTGAATGCGATAGATGGAGTAGTCGACGTTGATGCCGTCCGCAATCGACTTCTCATAGGTGTAGTTCACGACCGTGTTCTTGCCGAAAAACTCCACCGTTTCCGCCGACGGCGTAGCGGTGAGGCCAATGAACCTGGCGGGGGCGAACCATTCGAGAACCGCTCGCCAGCGTCCGTAGATGGAGCGATGACACTCGTCGATGATGATGGCGTCGAACCAATCGTGCGGCAGTTTGGCGAGCCGTCCGTCAACCGCGACAGGCGGCGCATTCGACTCGCGGTCTTCGTCGTCCTCGTCCTCGTCGCTCCGCGCATCCAAGCCGGTAAGGGCGGAATAGACGCGCTGGATGGTCGCAATCGTGACGCTCGCCTTGGGATTGACCGTGTTGCCCTTGAGACGTTCCGTGATGAAAATGTCGGTCAGCGGCGCACCGTTCTGCGTGAGGCGGAAGGTGGAGAACTCGTTCAAGGCCTGTTCGCCGAGATTGTTGCGGTCTACAAGAAAGAGCAGGCGTTTGGCGGGCGTGAAAGAAAGGAGACGATACGCGGCCATGCAGGCGGTGTAGGTCTTCCCGGCACCGGTGGCGAGAACGACCAGCGCCCTGTTGGCGCCACGACGGAAACTCGACTCAAGATGGGTCACGGCCTCAAGTTGACAGGCGCGGAGCGCACGGCGTTCACTCGCCGTCAATTCGGGGAGCCCGCCCCAATAGGACTTCACGCCGGAAAGCTCAAGGCACTTCTTCGGCGTCGGCATGGCCGCGATAGGCTGGTATTCACCCGAAACGGCATCTCGCAAGAGGATCTTTTCCCCGTTGGCGAGCAGGACAACCTTCGGCTCGTCGAACCAGCTTGGATATTCGCCGGGGATAAGGTGCGCATAGTTGGCGGCTTGCTCTCCGGCGGCGGCTTCAAGGTCGATATCGCTGCGCTTCGCCTCAAGGATGCCGATAACTTTGCCGTCCACAAACAGGAGATAGTCTGCCTCCTTGTTGCCTTCGAGCAGACCCTCGGCAAGGGCGATGGCATTATGATCGAAGGTTACGCCGCTCCGGTCGGCGACGTGCCAACCTGCATCGGCAAGTTGCCCGTCAATCTTGATTCGGGCGCGTTCTTCCGGCTTGGGTTCATCCATCATACATCACGGCCTTTCAGGAAATCACTTCCGTGTCATGAAGTCGCCGGAACGATTTCTCGCACGAAAGCGTGATCTGTCCCCTGCCGCCATAATCGGAAGCCAGCAGCCGATCGACGAATCCTGGACTGGCCTTATGGATGTTAGGCGTGTCGACGGCCGTCAAGAAATTCTGCGAAAACGAAATGCCTTCACCGCGCGAGAAGTTCTTCAAGGCGTCAAGCGCCTCTTCCTTGGTCTTCCCATAATGGTGCTGAATGGCATAATACGATTCGGAGGCGACAAGGTCGCTCACGGAAAAAACGTCTCCGGCGGCAATGCCATCCTGATAGCGGGCAATGCTCTCACGAATGGATGCCATATCGTGCGGCATATCCGCATCCACCTTCACGCTACCGAACCACGACGGCACCTTGCTTTTTCGTGCGGGAGAATGCCGAGATTCAGAATCTGGTTGCTCGCCAAGCCACTGCGCGTACAGCGCAAGCGTAATAGACCGCACTGTGATACCTTCCTGAGCCGTGCGCATCTTGATTCTGCGATACATTGCATCCGGGATGTCCAGTGTTGTTCTCATGCTTGACATTCTATCCAATCACTCTTTTCGACGCAATAGGATTTATTGATTTATGTAATGGGGATGAATTGACAAAGTAGTATACTGTTCTGTAAATAACTTTCCCTTTGAGGGAGCCGACGATAGATCGAGCAACCAAAAGGTTCCCATTCTATTGCCAGAGTTTTCGTGTTGTGTGCAAATCCGCCCTCGCCTCGCCCCTCCACGCGGCCCGTTGCCGCCGCGCAATATCCGGTTTTTTCGTGGCAACGCCGGCCGTCCCACAGGCTCGACACTGTCCGTTGTAACTCCCGACCCCGGCTCCGGCACTTTCAAAAAAAGTGTATACTTTCCGCCAACAACATTTCCTACTCCCCCTCCCCAAGAATCAGACACCAGTTTCGGAAGACCATGACAGCTACATCCATCATCGGCATTCTTATCCCTTTTTTGGGAACAATCTTCGGCGCCGCCTGCGTTCTGTTCGTAAAAAACAACATCAACCCCATCGTTCAGCGGATCTTGATCGGATTTGCCGCAGGCGTCATGGTCGCCGCCTCCGTATGGAGTCTGCTGATTCCGGCCATGCAACAGTCCGAAGCGCTCGGTCGTTGGGCTTTTGCGCCCGCCGCCATCGGTTTTGCGCTTGGCATCGCGTTGATGCTGTTGCTCGACCGCATCATTCCGCATCTTCACTTGAATAGCGACGAAGCAGAAGGTCCCAAAAGCCACCTGCAACGGAAATTGTTGATGGTGCTGGCCGTGACACTCCACAATTTGCCGGAAGGCATGGCTGTCGGCATCGTTTTTGCCGGTTTTCTCTCAACCAGTCACGAAATGACGCTTGCCGCAGCAACGGCCCTCTCCATCGGCATCGCCATCCAGAACTTCCCGGAGGGAGCCATCATATCCATGCCGCTCCATGCCGAGGGCGTCGACAAGAAAAAAGCCTTTGCCTACGGCGTTCTTTCCGGGATTGTCGAACCAATCGGCGCCCTCGTAACCATCCTCCTCGCCTCCCATATCCTGCCGTTTCTGCCCTATTGCCTCAGCCTTGCCGCCGGAGCAATGGTCTATGTGGTGGTCGAAGAGCTGATTCCCGAATCCTCGCAAGGCGAACACTCCAATATCGGAACGATCGCCTTCTCGCTCGGATTTCTCCTAATGATGGCACTGGATACCGCTCTGGGATAATGCTTTTCCCCGGTTGAACCTCACACTCCCCGGAAAACAGGAAAGCCACCGCCGCGGCGGTGGCTATCTTTTCGGCAGAAATCCCTGCTCGCTTCTTCACATGGCTTTACCGAAGCGAATCCAGATACCAATCGTAAAGACGCGGAACACCATCCTCGATTTCGACTTTGTGGTGCCAGCCCAAGCGGTGCAACTTGGAAACGTCACAAAGTTTGCGGGGCGTTCCATCCGGTTTCGTATGATCCCACGCAATCGTGCCTTCGTAACCGACCGCTTTGACAACGAGTGCCGCCAAGTCGCGAATGTGGATTTCCTTGCCGGTTCCGACATTGATATGGCAGTTCCGGATTTCTTTGTCTGCCGTATGGACCGTATCCTGAAAACTGACATGCAAGAGAACATGCACCGATGCGTCGGCCATGTCTTCGCTCCACAGAAATTCGCGCAACGGGCTTCCGGTTCCCCATAGCGTGAGCGTATCGCCCGTGATGCCGAGTTCTTCGAGCCTGACGAGAATTTCTGCATCCGATGCATCGGGAGCGAGCCCCTGAATCGGACGTTTCGCCAAATCCCGGTGCAACAAATCCCAGTTCTTCGTGCGCAGACAATTCGCCAAGTGGACTTTGCGCATCATGGAGGGCATGACATGCCCGTTGACAAGGTGAAAATTGTCGTTCGGACCATAGAGATTCGTCGGCATGACGGCAATGTAGTCGCATCCATACTGAAGCCCGAAACTCTCGCACATTCTCAAGCCGGCGATTTTCGCCAACGCATACGGCTCGTTACTATACTCCAAAGGCTTCGTCAAAAGCGCTTCTTCGCGAATCGGCTGCTCGGCATCGCGCGGATAGATGCAGGTCGACCCCAAAAAGAGCAACTTTTTGACATCATGGCGAAAACTCTCCCCGATCACATTTTGCTGAATCTGAAGATTCCGGTAAATGAAATCCGCCCGATAGGTCGAATTGGCGATGATTCCTCCGACAAAGGCCGCCGCCAATACGACGGCATCCGGCCGCTCCTCATCGAAAAAACGGCGGACGGCTACGCTATCCAGCAAGTCCAATTCCTGGTGGGTCTTTCCGACGAGATTGGTATACCCCCGCATTTGCAGGTTTTTCCAAATGGCCGACCCGACCAGTCCGCGGTGTCCGGCAACATAGATTTTCGAATCTGGGGTAAGCATGTCAATATCCTTGAAAATTTGCTCAAGAATAGCAAAAACGCAAAACCGTCTCAACCGGCGGCAAATCACACACCAGGGGCGACACATTTGAAGCAACACCCGTTTATAATGAGTAGATGATTGTGGCATCGCCCCTAATCTTCAATCAGCAAATCGCCTAAACCACCGGGCAACAGTGGCCGCATGAACGTGATGAATATGCGCCGCATCGCATGGGCGGGTCTTCTTCTCATACAATGTGAATGCCTTTT
>JBJEVW010000327.1:0-7625 GCA_051884735.1 Kiritimatiellia bacterium
CGAAAAGAAGGATTTTCTCGACTTTCCCCAGGGGGCAGCGTTACCTTTGGATGACTGTGTGTTTCGGGGAAACGACAACCTTCCGGCGAAGGATTGCAGGCAGGAGTCCGCACCCAGACAACGGACAATGCCCTGCGCAAGAATATTTGCATTCCCCGAAACCTTTCGCAACAATTTTGGATATTTTTCGACATCAAGCGTTATGGAATCCGCGACAATAGCCAAAACGGCGCAACAGATCCTCCACGGCACCGGCTCCTTCTGAAAAGGTTCTTTCATGCCTTGCCGGAAAGAGAACAAAGTGTATGGGTTGAGTTCACCACGTGATGTGCTTCACAGGAAAATCGTCCCCTATACCTCGAAGTCGAAGCAACTGCGAATTTCGGTAAAGGGACGGACCTTTTCGTTGGCGACAGCAACATGAGCCGGATGGACGGAATAGCCCGCAAGGGCTTCCCTCGATTCAAAGGAAGAATCCAGCATCAAATCCATGTTGGAGGAAGATAATCCCATTGTATGGACCGCAATGTCGACAAGTCCGGGAACGACTCCCTTGAGCCCTTCAAGTCCGCTTTTGATTTCAGCTGCAACCGCCTGCTTGTCAAAATCGCCATCCTTCAATTTCCAGAGAATCACATGCTTAACCATCGAACAGACTCCATTTTGTCGGGGTAATAGAAAACCAGGTTCATCAAAAACGGACGATGTACAGAAAAAACATCTGCACATCGTCCGAAACAAGAAGAAAAGGAATCAAGGTCAATTCGAAACGGAAGATCCCATGCCCGAAGCCGTTCCGGAGATGTCATACGTGCCGGAACGATCTGTCAGCGTTCCATTGAGCGAACGGCTGCTCGTGCCGTTATGCTGGAGCGTACCAACCAACTTGGCGCCATCGCCGGAAACTTCGAACTGGGCATTATAGCGAGAGGGAACACCCGCACCTTCGCTAATCCGGTTGACCGTCGTAAAGCGACCCGAAAGCGTGTATCCGTTGTTGCAGCGAAGCGTCAACTTCTGGCCGGATTGGGAAACCGTAATGGCCGTAATGGTATTGCCGCTCGTACTGCCGCTGTTCGAAGCCGTGGAAGACCAAGAGAAAGAAGCGATAATAGGCTGACCATTGTATGCGTCGCCAAAGAGGCGGATCGAACCCGAACCGGAAGCGTAGGCAATGGTACCGCTGGCGATATCCTGATGGTTGCTGTCTGCCACCAAAGAACCCGTTCCATTATCCGAAAACGTCACATCGCCCACCTTAATGGTCACAGACCCGGCAACAATATCCGATACGCCGCAAGAAAACGATCCGGCACCGCCCTGCATCCGTCCGACTTGCTGGTTGCTGGCCGAGCGCGTAACGGTTGTTTCCCCCGTTTCGGAAGTCTGGGTACTCGAAGAACGATATGTTCCGGAGAAATTCATGTCATTGTAGGCATCACTCCAGGAATCACCCGAAGAAGTAGAAGTCCATTCGCAACCTGCGACAAGGGCTGCTACGACCAACAGAGAAGAGAAACGGAAAAATTTGTTAACCATGGAAGAAACTCCAAGAATGAATGGCATAAGACAACGAACAACGGAATTATAGAACGCCCCACGTAAAAATGCAATGGCAAAAAAGTGGCTCACCTTTATCCCGGTTTTTCGGGGTAAATTTTCCCGGAAACAAGTCAATTCCTTGCAAACAAAGGGTTAACGATATTTTCTCCGCCTCGCAAAATGCCGCAGCCTTTTCCAAGTGGCGAGCCGCCACGGGCGATGAAAGTGGCGAGCTCGCCACTCTCTGCGGGAAACAAATAATCCCGCGTATGCGCGGTGCGCGGGTTGGCGGCACGATGAGGACATCGTGCCCTACCACAACGGGACACGGGCGTGTGACGGTGTGATTCGCATGGTCGTGTGCGCAATGGCTCTGTGCTTGGCCGCCGGGCCTCCCGGCCCCGTGGTGGCTCGCCTCCCTCTGCGGGAAACAAATAAATCCGTGCGGAGCTCCTTTCTGGTGTTGATTGCCGCCATTATGGCCAAATCCGAAAAAATCTCCCCTTTTCTTTTTGTCTGGTGGAAATCATTTTTAGCCATTTTTTCAAGTCAAATTGAAAACCTGAAATCATTGTTTCCAATTTTTCCGGGATAAAGCGTAAAATGTTGGCCGAAATTCGGAAAAACGGGTATTTCTTTTTTTTGAAAAATCGAACCGTTTTTTTCATTGTCTTGACATTTTTCGTTTTTTTTTATCGTGCAATACGTTCACCTGTATCAAGGATTTGTCCCTCGCAAGGATATGGTGTTCAAATTCTCGACAGGAAAAAATCGTTTTGATTCTACAATGTCAACTACCTCCTCACACGCGCGCCGTCACGCCACAATTCGCGATTATGTCCGGATTGCCCGTCTTGACCATTGGATAAAGAATCTCTTCATTATGCCGGGATTTTTTGCGGCATATATGTTAACGGTCAAAACACGTCCATGCTTGACCTCTCTTGCCCTTGATTTAGTTGTGGCGTTTCTTGCAACAAGCCTTGTCGCCTCCTCGAATTATGTCATCAACGAATGGCTTGATGCGCAATACGATCGCTTTCACCCGGTCAAGAAGCAGCGTCCGGTCGTGGTGGCGGAGCTCCGGCGGCCATTTGTCATGGCCGAATATGCGCTTCTGGCGATTCTAGGTCTGGCTTTGTCGCTTCTCGTTTCCCGGCTCTTTTTCCTCATGTCATTGTGGCTGTTCATCATGGGAATCGTCTACAATGTCAAACCACTCCGGACGAAGGATATTCCCTATCTGGACGCGCTTTCGGAATCGGTCAACAACATGATCCGGCTTCTCATGGGTTGGTTTGTGGTCACAAATACCTATCTTCCCCCTTGCAGCCTCGTTCTTGGATACTGGATGTGCGGTGCGTTTCTGATGGTCGCCAAGCGCTTTGCCGAATACCGCATGATCAACGA
Organism: Kiritimatiellia bacterium; assembly: GCA_051884735.1. Taxonomy (GTDB): domain Bacteria; phylum Verrucomicrobiota; class Kiritimatiellia; order RFP12; family UBA3636; genus JAEDLN01. The sequence continues at coordinate 2,953 of JBJEVW010000327.1, forward strand.
CCCGGAGCAAGCCGGACTCTACCGGAAATCGTTCCGCCGCTACACGGAATCGAGCCTTATGGTCTCTGCGTTCTGCTACGCATTGGCGGCGTTGTTCTTCATCGGGATCTTTCTCGTCAAATACCGTGTCGAACTCGTCTTTTCGATTCCCTTCCTGATTGCGCTCTTCGGAAAGTATATTTCGCTCGCCTATCAAGACGACTCCGCCGCCCAGAAGCCGGAAAAACTCTATCGCGAAAAAGGACTCATGGCCTTGAGTCTCGCCTTCGGCATTGCGCTTGTACTAGGCTTTTGCATCGACTTTCCCAGCCTTGACATCTTTGTTTCCGATCGTCTTATACAGATTCCATGATGCTCTCCGCCCCGCCCTTGTCTCGTCTTTGGCGCATCGCAACCCGAATGGCTCCATACGCGGGCGTTTTCGCATGCGCGGGGCTTCTCGTCATAGCCCTCACCTGGCCATGGTGTCTTCACTGGCAAGATGAATTCCTGAAGCACTGGGATCCGCCATTCCACGCATGGAAACTGGAGTTCATGGCTCGCAGGATTCTGGCAGGCGATTTGTTCATCCGCTCCGGCAATACGAATCTGCTCTATCCGCATGCCGGAGCACTCTACTTTGAAGCGCTGCAATGGCCGCAAGCCATCTTTGCCGCCTTCTTGCTCGGCGTCTTCCATCTTTCCCCGACCCTGACCTATCACCTTACGCTCGTATTTTTCTGGGCTCTGAGTGCGCCTTGCATGCTGTTCCTCCTCCGGCAGCTCCATTGCCGAAAGGAATCCGCTTTTTTTGGAGCGATCGTGTTTTGCATTCTTCCCTACCGGATGAGCTACATGGTGGAGTTCCAGATGGAGCTTTCCTTTGCCATTCCGCTTGTTTATGCATTTCTCGTTCGCTTTTTTCATCGCTTCAAGCGGTGCGATGCCGTTCTTCTCGCCTTGTCTTGGTGGCTTCTTGCCGTCTCCGAATTGTACGAAGCCGTCTTTATCCTGTTCACCATTCCGTTTCTAGCCGTCGCTTTTATTGCGGCCCGTCCGCAAATGCTGAAGGAACGGAAATTTTACGGAGCGTGCCTCTGCGCCATTGTCACGGGGCTCGCCTCTCTCCCCGTCATGCTCTTGCCGTATCTTACGCAAAGCAATGCCGGATCCGTCACCCGCCCTCTCACGGAAGTCTTCAAACATAGCGCGCAACCGTTCTCCTACGTGCTTCCATGGGGACGGTTTTTCATCTGGAACCCGATGGCCTTTTCCGATGAATTCAGCCTCTATCCGACCTTGGTTGTTCTGGCACTCGCCTTGTACGCCCTAATTCATTGGTGTATGTCTCGCAGGACTCTGTTCCTTGACGCTGGTCAAGACGAAGCGACCGGCCAGAGTACCCTGTCTCGGTTCCGGGCCTTTGCCACCCGCCGGATTCCCGAAATCGGCATTGCCATCGGCTTTGCATTTGTCGCTTTCCTGATGGTACTGCAACTCCGCGAACGGGAATGCTCCCCGAAAATCCAGTTCCTCGTCAGCGCCTTTCTTTTTCTCCTTTTGACATGCACCATTCTCTCGGTCCTCTTCGTACCTTCCAAGGAATCGAAACGGACTTTGTTTCTTCGCGGACTCGGTGCCGCAGCCGTTTTCTGCATCATCTTGTCCTGGGGACCAAAGATTTGTCTGGGCGCGAGCCGGCGCGCCCTGTTCTTCCAGGCCGACAACAGCCTTTTCCTCTTTCTCCATCACACGCTCTCTTCCGTTTTCTCCCATTTCCGCGTCATGTCGCGCTTCGGGGTGATGGTTCTGTTCTTTCTAATCTGCGCCGCAACTTGCGGACTGGATGTCCTGCTTCGGAAAGGTGTCAGGGGGAAAAGCTCCAAACCTTGGCTGTCCGGCGCCGTTGCAATGCTGGCCGTTGCACTCTGCGCCCTCGAGTCCATCCCGAAACCATCCTGGGGCCGGACATACGTTCCGGTCGACAATGCACGGCAGGCCCCTGCCATGACACGGCTCTTTGAACAACATCCCATCCGGACGCTCGCCGCCCTTCCGATGGGCAACCGAAACATCGAAGGAATGCGGATGTACGCGCTCCTGAAAGGCGATTTTCCGTATGTGTACGCATGGGGCGGATATTTTCCGGAATTCTCCAAAGAAATTGCCGATGCGAGCGGAAGAGGCCTTTGGAATCGCCTGCATGAACACCTTTCTTCGCTTTATCCGCCTTGTCTCGTATTCCGGGATCGCCGCTATCCGTTCGATGACAGCCCAAAAGAAGACCCGAACGGAAACAGGGAGGACTTGTACAGTTTTCTCGTTCCCGTAGACCATGATGCGCGTTTCACGCTCTACGAACTACTCCCGCTTCCGCCTGCCAAACAGGAAATCCGGCGCTTCCGGACCGATATCGGACGCATGAATCCCGTTCTTTCCGCCACCGTCAAAACGCTCCGCGGCGTCCCGGTGGCTCTCTCCTTCAATGGAACCGTTCTCTCGCACGTCATCGCAGACGCATCTGGCATCGCTGACTTCCGGCTCGGTCTTCCAAACAAGTTGTGGACCCCCGACGGAAACAACTGCCTCCGATTCGAAGTCGAAGACGACAATCCCGATCATCTACTCTCCGTTACGCAATTCTCGTTGTTGGGGCGGGATGGATTGTATCACGACCCGTGTGCTCCCTATTCCAAAGGAACGGTTCGCTTCCCGCCGGATGTCCCCTACAAACCTGAGCAAACCCCATGAAAAAAGTCATCCTTCTCATCGCCAACGGCTTCGGTCTCGGCAACAGTCCGCATTGTTCCGGCACCATCGGCGCACTGGCAGGCCTCCCTGTCGCCATTGCCTTGACTGGACTCCATGCCTATCCTTGGGCACAGGTGCTTGTGGCGTACATTCTGTTCATGCTTGCCTTCCCCATCTGCGATATTGCCGAAAAACACTACGGAACCAAGGATGACGGCCGTATTGTCGCCGACGAATGGATGTTGCTTCCCATCTGCTTTATCGCGCAGGAACCAATCTGGCAGGAATTGGCGCAAGGCGATTGGTTGACGGCCGTCCTGTTCACCGGAATGGCCTTTGTCGTGAGCCGTATCGCCGACATTCTCAAGCCATTTCCCGCTTTTCAGCTCCAGTCCATGACCGGCGGCATCGGCATCGTTCTCGATGACTTTTTCGCCGATCTCTATGCCTGGTGCGCCATCTTCTTTCTCAATCGCTATCTGCTCCACCCGGTCATCCTTCCTTTCGCCCGCCAGCTGTTGGGAATGGAATAAACCGAAAAGAGGCTCGCTAACCGTGTTCCTGCAGGAACGCGGCTAGTCTTTCTCCGCAGGTGCCGGAAGCGTTTCCGGATCCGTGAAATACTCCCGCTTCAACAGACGGAAAAAGGTTGCAAAAAAGGCGGACAGCGGAATGGCCAGCAGCAAACCAAGCACGCCGCCAATGACCGAATTCCAGAAAAACAGGGAAAAGATGACGGCAAAGGCACTGAGGCCCGTTCTCTGCCCCATGACGCGCGGCGTAATGAAATAGCTGTCCAGCGTCTGCACGATGCAGAAAATGAGAATCACCCAGAGCAACAAGCCCCATCCGCCACCCGGCGAAAACAGAGCAAGCAGAACAATGGACGGAAGCCCGATAATGTTGCCGAGATAAGGGACGATGTTCATCATGCCGAGAATCAACCCGAGCAAAAAACCGTACGGAAGCCCGACCAGCAGAAATCCAACGGCAAACAAAATCGCTTGAACCATCACAACGAGCAGCTGCCCGCGGAAAAAGGAATAGACGATATCCAGAAACTCATCGACGAGATAGATGATGTTCCGGCGTGTCTTGTCATCAAAGAAAACAAGTGTTTTCGACAAATTGACACCGCGGAAGGGCGGCATGCAAAGCAACAGTCCCGTGTAAATCAAAAACACGAAAATCTGCATCACACGGTCGACAAGCCATCCGGTAAAGCCATAGACGGAGCTGCCGATGGTCGTTGCAACTCCCGCCACCCCGTTGGCGGTCTTTCCCAACATGGGAAGCATGGTCTTCACGTCAAACCAATTGTCCGGCCGATGCGAAACAATCCAGTCCCACCAGCCTTTCTTCTGGAGAAAATCGGTAATCGTCGGAAAGATTTTCGGCACCTGCCCTTGCACCCAATCAATGAAATGCGGGAATCCGTCAATCAAGCGGATGGCTTGTTCCGTCAGAATCTTACCGAAGAAATACACGAACAGACCGAGCGGGATGAAGATTCCTGCGACAAGCAGGCAAAGCGCCACCCATTTCACCTTGCAGACTTTTCTCTGGATCCAATTGAACGCCGGGCGCAAAATCATCGCGAGGAAAACGGCGGCCACCGGCGGCCACAACACATCGGAATGGGCACTCAAGAAGCCACCCAACACTCGGACCAAATAGGCAACAAACAGAAAAAGGACGGAAAGCGCAAGCGCCGTCAAGGCTCCTGTGATGAGTTTGCTTTGCCGCGGACTGAAAACGAGAGGGGTTTTGGGCGTCTCCATAGTTTTTGCCATTGACGGGGTTCTGTTGTTTACCGAAGTCCGGCGACTGTCCGGACAGATGCCATTGTACACTTCCGGCCATTCCGCGCAAGGATATACCCACCCTTGGGTGTGACCAAACTTTGTCATGGCTTTCTTTGAGACTGGTAAGACTAAATGGAT
>JBJEVW010000328.1:0-1868 GCA_051884735.1 Kiritimatiellia bacterium
TCTTCACCGGCTACATCCGAGAACTTGATTCCGTCTGATGATTTTACATAAACCTTGGCATTGCTCTTGCCCATGTTGAATGCCATTGAATTAGGTCCTCCGGCTTTTTCCATTATCTTTTTGGAAATAATCTGCCCGAGCACAATAAATACAACCATAGGCAAAATCCATGTCAGCAGAATAGAAAGTAATGGAGACGTTTCCTCGACAATTTCGCTTGAAAATACAGGCGAAAAATGATTTTCGCTTACCCAATAGAAAAGGAGAGACGGTTTCGGATTCCGCGATAATGGCGGCTATCAACTCCCGAAAGGAGCACCGCACGGGTAATCCGCGTTCATTTCTCACGCTGCGGAAGGTAAGGCTAGTTTGGGAACGATCCTCCACAGGCGATGTTGTGGCCGGCAGTCCGGTATACGGCTCTGCTGCACGCCGATCCATGCGGCGGGGCAGGGCGATAAAGGTTATCGCGCCGTAACGCAACGGGGACGAAAAAAATAGTAGAATCGAAGGAAGAGCCGAGTGAACCATAAGAAACACATCCGCCTATGCAGGCGGACGTGTTTTGCGGGAGGTGGAAATCGTGTCAAATACTTCCCTTGGAGCTGGGAATTCCGTGTTCGCGAGGATCCGGTTCGACGGCGGCACGAAGGGAATGGGCAAAAGCCTTGAACATGCTTTCGGCGGCGTGGTGGGCTTCGTTTCCATCCGTATGCTCAAGGTGAAGATTCATACGGGCGGTAACACTAAGCGCGCGGAAAAATTCCTCAAAGAGGCGCACATCGAAATCGCGAACAAAGGTTTGCGTGCACGAAGTCCGGAAGCGTAGAAAAGGGCGTCCTCCGAGATCAATTGCGCATTGGCAGAGCGACTCGTCCATCGGGAGGAGAAAAAAGCCGTAGCGATGGATCCCGCGGCGTTCGCCGAGAGCCTGGTTGAGGGCGTCGCCGAGTGCCAGTCCGAGATCCTCGACACTGTGATGGTAATCGACATGGGTATCGCCCTTGAGGGTGACATCCATGTCGATCAGGGAGTGCCGGGCCAAGAGTTCGAGCATGTGATCGAGAAAACCAATGCCGGTCTGAATAGCATTCTTACCGGTTCCATCAAGGTCGATCGAGAGGGTAATCGAGGTTTCCCGGGTTGTTCGGGTGACGGACGCTTTGCGCATAGTGATGGGGAGTGTTGCAGAAACGAAGTTAGACGCGAATTTCGGAGAGACCGCCAAGGAACGGTTGAAGCACTTCCGGGATGGCAACGGAACCATCGGCGCGTTGGTGTTGTTCCACGATTGCAGGGATCAAGCGCGATGTTGCGAGACCGGAGCCATTGAGCGTGTGCATGAAATCGAGTTTCTTCTCACCATTTCGACGGAAACGCATATTGCCACGGCGTGCTTGGTAATCCATGGCATTTGACACGGAAGAGCATTCCTTGTATTCGTTCATGGAGGGAATCCAAAGCTCAATATCCCATGTTGTCGCCATGGAAGCGGAGCAATCGCCTGCAGCCAGTTTGGAGAGGCGGTAATGGAGACCGAGACCTTCGACGAGCCGGCAAGCCTTGCGGATCAGTAGGCGATGCATTTCCTCGCTCTGCTCCGGAGTCGTATAGGCGAACATTTCCACCTTGTTAAACTGGTGCCCGCGAATCATGCCACGCTCAGAGGTGCGATACGTACCGGCCTCGCGGCGATAGCAAGGCGTGTAGGCGAACATCTTTTTGGGAAGATCCCTTTCATCGACGATTTCATCGCGAAAGAGATTGACGAGAGCAGTTTCGGCGGTGGGGAGAAGGAAACGGAAATTTTCTTCCTTGAGACGGAAAACGTCGTCCTCGAATTTCGGGAATTGCCCGGCTGTCAAGCC
>JBJEVW010000329.1:0-7527 GCA_051884735.1 Kiritimatiellia bacterium
TGACGGCCAAAGATCGCAAAGACCGTCAGAAATCCGATTTTATCTTCACCTCGAACGAGCGTTTGCTTCGAGCCGCAGCGATGGAACAGGAGAAGCGCTAAACCATGTCAACGCCCTTTTTTCAAACACTGCCGAAACCCGTTTCGGTGATTGTCATCGATGTCGGCAACACGTCCACATCCATTGGTCATTGGGACGGAGAGCGTGTCACGTCCATTACGCCGGTGAAGGGGGGAATTTCCGATTTGACGGCGGCGGGCGACGCGTTGGAAAAAGCGGGTGCTCACACGGCGGATGCGGCGATATTGGCGAGTGTCGTTCCTGCGGCGAATGAGAAATGGAGCTGGATTCTGCGTCAATTGTATGGCAAGAAGCTCGAGGTATTGGACATTCGAACGATGAAGCTTCCGATTGGCATCCGGTATCCCAATCCGCTTCAGATTGGGGCGGACAGGCTCTGCGATGCGACGGGAGCGGTTGCACGGCATGGAAAACCAGTCGCGGTGGCCGATTTCGGAACGGCGCTCACCTTTGATTTTGTCGACGAGGAAGGAAACTATACGGGTGGCGTTATCGCACCTGGGTTACCCCTCATGACGGGGTACCTCCACGAGAAAACGGCGCAACTTCCCGCAGTTGACTTGGCGGGCGAGCTTCCGGCGTGGGGCAATTCGACGGAGAATGCGATGAAATTGGGCGCGAAGCTTGGACACCGTGGCATGGTGCGGGAAATCATTTCGTTCATTCGCGCGCAGAGTCAATCGGAAACCTTCTTTTGTGCAACGGGCGGCTATGCGGCATGGGCGCTCGAGGGAATTGAAGAATGTGCCATCGAGCCGGATCTGACGCTTTTTGGACTTGGCGTCATTTGGAATGCCAATCATCCGGACGGAAAAGAAGCGGATCGGGACGCCGACTAGCAAGCGCCCCCGTTGCGAAGGGTTTCGACGAGTTTTGCGATGCCGGTAGAGGCTTTTTCGCGAAATGTTTTGATGGGCAACCGGGAGCGGACAGCGACCGGTTTTGGATCGATGAGGAAGATTTTCGCGTTTCCTCTTGTTTCATCGAGAAGCCCAGCGGCGGGATAGACATTCAAAGAAGTTCCGATGACAACGAAAATATCGGCGGAATGGACGATTTGTGCTGCTTTTTCGATTTCGGGAACCGCTTCGCCGAACCAGACGATAAACGGACGCAGTTGCGAGCCGTCGGTGGCAAGATCGCCCCATTTGACATACGGGGCATCAGGCGGTAGTTCGCGGATGAAGCGTGGATCGTTGGGCGAGCGGGAGGAGCAGATTTTTGTCAGTTCGCCGTGCAGGTGCAAGACCTTTTTGCTACCGGCTCGTTCGTGGAAATTGTCGACATTTTGTGTAATGATATCGACGTCAAAGTCTTTTTCCAGTTCGACCAGCCCGAGATGGCCTGCATTGGGAGAGGCCGCATAGAGCTGTTCGCGCAGATTTCTGTAGAAATCGAGAACGAGTTCCGGGTTGTTTTCGAACCCCTCCGGCGTTGCGACCGTTTCGACGGGATAGCGATCCCAGAGCCCGCCTGCGTCGCGGAATGTGGAGAAACCGCTTTCGGCGCTGATTCCTGCGCCGGTCAGAACAACGAGATGCTTTTTCATGGCGGAAAACTAAGCAAGGTCGGCAATCGAGAAGAGAGCCAAGAAGAAGGCGAGATAGATAAAGCCCACAAAAAAGGCGGAAAGACCGATGACGACCGGCTCCAGCAGAACCGAAAGACGGCGGATGCGATCAGCCAGTTCTTTCTCGTGGAAGGAAGCCACCTCCGCAAGCGTCGAGAAGAGCGTACCGGAAGATTCCGCAACGGCGCACATACGTCCCAGCAAGGGAAGAAAGCTTTTCTTGGAAGCGAGAGCGTTGGAAAGGGATTCGCCATGCAAGACATCGAGACGCACCTCATCAAGTTGGCGGGCTTGGAACCGATTGGACAGCAGATGAGAAGTGGAGAGAAGGGCTTCCGGGAGCGGGATTGCGCTTTCCACGAGAACGGCGATTCCGCGAGCGGCCACGGCGGTGCCCGAGAGGCGAAACACTGGGCCGAAAACGGGGATTTTCAGCAAAAAAGCGTCCGTCCCGATTCGTCCGGACTTGGTCTGGCGGACGAGTCGCCAACAGAGACATAGCGCGATGAGGGAGAAGAGGAGCCACAAACCATTATCGTGCAACCATGCGGAGAAGCAGAGCAACGATTGTGTAAGGGCGGGCAACTGGGCACCCCCGGCCGTCAGGAAGGCTTCTAGTTTGGGAAGAACGACCAGAATGAGATAGACGGAGAGTCCGAAGGCTGCCAACAGAGCGAGGGCGGGGTAGAGAATGGCGTTCAAGATGGACGTTTTCAGTTCCCGCATAGAAGCCAAATGATGGGCTGCGCGTTCCAGCGTCGAATCCAGTTCACCCGTTTGTTCACCCATGGCGCAGAGTTCCGCCACATAACCGGAGAAGAGCGGGCTTTCCAATCGAATAGCCTCCGAAAAGGTTTTGCCTTTGGAGACGGCGTGTTCGATGCGGTACCATAGAAGAGCCGCTCTTGGAACACGGGATTGTTCGGCGAGCAACCGGAGGGCCGTGAGAATAGAGATTCCGGAGCGCAACATGGAAGATAGCTGACGGAGCGCGATTTCAACATCCAGAATCCGGACTCGCAAAAGCCATGCGGGATGCCATGACGGGGGTAATTTCCCGCGGAAAAATGCGTTCTCGGAAATGGGATGCAACTGAAGGACGATCGCGCCGCTATTGCGAAACGAGCGAATGGCATCTGCCTCGGAAGCGGTTTCCGACGTTCCGCATTCCTTTTTCCCGAGTTGGTTTTTGATGGTGTATCGAACGTACATGGCAAAGCGTTTTCGCCCCAATTGAAACAAGTGTTCCTATGTCATAAACGCCGCAGGACTTCCGTCGGTTCGCGATGGAGATCAAGAACGATTATTGGCAAATCCGTCGGAATCGAATTTGAAAAAGAGGTTTCTTGTACCAACGAGGGATTCTGCCGCTTGCATGAATTCCTTTGTCGGTTTTACGAAAAGTTCGTTGGGCAGAGCCAGGGTGACGCGAGTCTCATCGGGTAGTCGCAATTGCATTGTTACGGGGGTTTCGCCGGGGTATTGCAACAGGAGATTGCGGAGCCGTTCGAATTGTTCGGGGGTTGATTTTCCGTTTTCCAGGACGAATGTCACGCGTTTCGCCAGCTGTTCGGGAACCTCTTCGAGCGGGATAAAGTCCTTAATGGATAGTGAGGCTTCCAGGCGGAAGGAGGGGCCGAGGACGCCTTGGAAAAGGTAGGAGCGATTGATTTGCGGCGGCTCGCGTTCATCGCGTTTTCCGGCGCGGGTAATCTGTTCGTAATCCCGAGCGAAAACAGGGATTTCCAGTTTTTCGAGGTGATCTTCCAGCGTGATACGGCACCAGTTCCGGCCGTTTTTGTCCTGGCGAATCGTGCAACCTGTCACGAAGGCGCAGAAGGCGATATTCGCCGACATGCTGTAGCGCAGTTTCCGCTGGGCCAGCCCCTCCTGTTCGGCCTTTTCCTTGGCGATTTGGTAGTGCGGATCGCGTTCACCCGCTTCGTATTGCATCGGATCCGGCATCTGAGGCGGGATTTCCGAGAATTGGGTTCGCACGGACTCGAGGTTTTTCTCCATTTCGCCCAGTTCAGCCACGAGTTGGTGGAAACGGCGGAAGCAGGAGACGATATTGTTGTAGCGGCTGATGGGATGGCCGGACAGGTAGATGCCGAGGAGCTCCTTTTCCGACAGCAGTTGTTCCAAGCGCGGAAAACGGGGAATTTCCTCATTGATGCGTGCGATATCCGCCTTGCTCCATTCTTCGGCGGACGAATTGTTCCCGGAAGAGGCCATGAGGAGATTGATGAACGATTGTTGACCGGAGGCGCGGTCACGCCGGTCTGACGCAACGCGATTCAGGACCTTTGGGATTTCCTCCATAAGGGCGGCCCGATGCAAGCCGAAACAATCGAGCGCGCCGGAGCGGACGAGGGATTCGAGCGCCTTTTTGTTCACGCAATCGTCGAGACGCGTCAGGAAGTCGTTCAGCGATTTGTATGGGCCATTTTCATGTCGGTTTTGTACGATGGAATCGGCGGCTCCGAATCCAACGCCCTTGATGCCGGCTAGGCCAAACCGGATGCACGTTGCAAGATCCTTTTGGTCGCTCTCTTTGCGTTCGGGGGTAAACCGTGTCGAGGATTGGTTGACATCGGGCGGCAGGACATCGTAGCCCATGTCTGCGGCTTCTGCCACGAAAACGGGCATTTTATCGAAATTGCCGATTTCCGAGGAGATTTGCGCACACATGTATTCCGTCGGATAGTGGGCCTTGAGGAATCCGGTTTGGTAGGCGACGAATGCATAGCAGACCGAGTGCGATTTGTTGAAGGCGTATTCGGCGAAAGACTTCCAGTCCGACCAGATTTTGTCAATCAGTTTTTCCGCCTTTTCCGTGTTGCCGCCAACGGGTTCCGGATTCATGAAAGCCGGGTTTTTCAGGCATCCGTCATGGAATTTGACCTTCAGTTCTTCCATGACGGCAATTTGTTTCTTGCCCATCGCCTTGCGCAGTTTGTCGGACTCGCCGCGCGTAAAACCGCCGAGTGCGCGTGAAAGCAACATGACCTGTTCCTGATAGACTGTGATCCCGTAGGTGTCTTCAAGATATTCCTTCATGAGCGGATGGTCGTATTCCACCATTTCCTGGCCGTTTTTGCGGCGGGCGAAGGAAGGAATGTACGCCATGGGGCCGGGGCGGTAGAGCGCGTTCATGGCGACGAGATCGCCGAAACGGGTCGGTTTCAGCGTACGGAGGTGTTTTTTCATGCCGTCCGATTCGAACTGGAAAAGACCCGTGGTATCGCCATCGGCAAAAACCTTGTATGTTTTTTTGTCGTCCATCGGCACCTGTGAGAGGTCGAGATCGAATCCGCGGACTTCGCGGATGGTTGCAAGCGCCTCCTTAAAAACGGAAAGCGTTTTAAGACCTAGAAAGTCCATTTTCAGCAATCCGATGGATTCGACGAAGTGGCCGTCGTACTGCGTTGTCAGGAGCGATTCGCCTTCGGTTGGCATGACGGGAATGGTATCGATCAAAGGATCGCGGGAAATGAGGATCCCGCACGCATGGACGCCGGGCTGGCGGATGCAGCCATCGATTCTTTCGGAAATGGAAAGAATTCGCTTGACGATCGGACTGCCGTGTTCCCGGGCATCGGCGAGCTCTCGCGAAGCTTTATAGGCATCCTTGAAGGTTTTGATCTTGACGTCTTCGGGAACGAGTTTGGCGAGAGCCAGCGCATCTGCGAGAGGATATTCAAGGACGCGCGAAACGTCGCGGATGCAGGTTTTTGGGGCCATGGAGCCGAAGGTGACAATATGTGCGACGTGATCCTGCCCGTATTTTCGTGTCACGTATTCCATGACGCGGCCGCGACCGGCGTCATCGAAATCCTCATCGATATCTGGCATCGAGATGCGATCGGGGTTGAGAAACCGTTCAAACAGGAGTTTATAGGGAATCGGGTCCACATCGGTAATGCCGAGGCAGTAGGCAACGGCGGATCCGGCCGCGGAGCCGCGTCCCGGCCCGACAAGAACGCCGAGTTTCTTGGCGGCGGATACGTAATCGTTGACAATCAAGAAGTAGCCGGGAAAGCCCATGTTCAAAATGGTCGACAATTCGAAGGCGATTCGCTCCTTGTGTTCTTCCGTGAATTTGTCGCCCGGCCAACGCCGTGCAGCTCCATCGTAGGTCAATTTGCTAAGATAATCGCCCTCGAAGAGAATCCGGCGCAACGCTTTAAGGCCTTCCGGCGTATCACCGGCAAAGCGGTCGAACGATTTTGGAAGGAATTTCGGCTTGATCGATTCGGGTGTCGGATATTGTTCTTCGTATTGTTTTTCGGTTCCGAATTCTTCCGGAATCGGGAAGACGGGCATAATCGCCTTTCGGTCGAGATCGTAGGATTCGACGGAATCGGCGACGCGAAGCGTATTGGCGAGGGCTTCCGGATGGTCGGGAAAGAGGGAGAGCATTTCATCGCCGTCTTTCAGCCATTCCTGTCGGGTGTAGCGCAATCGTTTGGGGTCCTTTTCGATGGTCTGCGTGGACATGCAAAGAAGGATGTCGTGCGCTTCAGCGTCATCCTTCATCAAGAAATGCGTATCGTTCGTGGCGATGACGGGGATGTCCAGACGTTTTGACATCCGGAAAATCTCTTCGTTGACGACCAGCTGGTTCTGGTAGATGCGTTCCGTGCCACGGTCGCCCGGGGTCATGAATGCAGGTTCTGCCTTGTGGAGCATGACTTCCAGATAGAAATCATTTCCAAAGCGCTCCTTGAACCAAAGGGCGGATTGATCGGCCTGTTCAAGATTTCCATTCACGATCTGCTGCGGGATTTCTCCGGCCAGGCAAGCAGAGGATACAATCAGTCCCTCGCGGTATTTTTCGAGAAGGTCTTTATCAATTCGCGGACGTCGGTAGAAGCCTTCGCAGTGTGCGATGGAAATCAGACGAACCAGGTTTTGGTAGCCGGTCTGGTTTTTTGCAAGCAGGATCAGGTGATTGTATCGCTTTGATGGATCGCGTTCCGTATGGCTTCCCTGTGCGACGTAGGCTTCGCATCCAAGGATGGGCTTGATGGGTGGAAGGTTCCCGAAGAGTTTTTCCTTTGTCGAAAGGCAAGCCTCGTGAAAGGCCTTGATGCCAAACATGACGCCATGATCCGTCAATGCCAAGGCGGGCATGCCAAGTTCACGCGCCCGGCGGACGAGCGGATTAATCTTGCAGCTGCCATCCAAAAGCGAATAGGTCGAGTGAACGTGAAGGGGAACGAACGGCGTCATGGGCAGGGATTAAGGCGTAAAGAGATCGAAAAACGGCTCTTCGGCATCACGCGGCGGAAAGAGCCATCCAAGCGGAATGGCATTCTATCATAAAACAGCCAACCTCGCCCGCGAAAAAAGCTTTTCCATAGAGGGATGCCGGAAAGTCGCGTGTGGGGCGGAGACAGCGTGGCGAGGGCAAGTGAAACGATTAGAAGGATCGGGCCGCCACGGGCGATTTTCGGGTTTTCGCGTGAGCGAGGTGGCGAGGGGGTGCGTGCGAGCAAGGGAGAGATCGATAGAGGGGCAGCGCACCTGCCGCAATCGTATCCGGCAACGGGGTGCGTGCGAGGGGAGGGCGCGCAACGAGAACACCAATCCTCCATGACATCCGCGAGGGTGCAATTGATCTTCTCGAGACAACACGTTATCCCTTCAAGAAGAATCTCCGCACGATGAAGAGGGAAGCCGGAATGCTCCAACACATTATCATCGGCAAATCAAAGAGATTGAGACAGCTCCGATTGCACATCTTCTGAACGGAAGGACAAGGCCGACATTTGGCAATGACGAAGAATCGAGTGCGCGGAAGCGCGAAGTCCGTCCGCGAATCTGAAAATTGAAGATTAGGATCGACGCGTCGCCCCTGGCGGAAAGTCCGG
>JBJEVW010000330.1:0-7452 GCA_051884735.1 Kiritimatiellia bacterium
CTGCCGGAATCAACCCGACCAATGCCGCAGATTCCGCATATCTCGCCACAAACCGCGTCGCCGCCTGGAAGCTGACAGACGCATTCTTCGCAACGGAAGGGGCGCAGGCCTCTTCCCCCGTCATCTACGAGCGCACCCTCCGCATCGCCCGCCATGGCAGTTGGGAACAATTCTTTCTTTCCTCGAAACCCGACTGCGCCGGCGCATGGCGGCTGGAGGGCGTTGCGCTCGATTGGGAGGATTCGGGAGGCAAATCGGGAACGGCGACCGCCTCGCCAATCGGCGACAGCCTGTATCTGCCCGTCTCGACCAATTGCCCGGCTACGCTCACCATCCGTCTGCGCCAGACGGCGGATACGATGGCATGCCGCACGCCGCTCTATCTGCTCGCGTTCTCGCCAAGCATCGATGTCGAGGGAACGCAGCGGGTAACGACATCCAACGGCGTATGGACGGTTGCGGAAATCAAGGAGGAAACCTCGATTGCCGTTTCCATCGATCGTTCGGAACGACCGTGCAAGGCCGCTCTCTATCCGCAGGAGACGACGGCGGAACTCTCGGCCGACGGCGGGAGACTCCTGTTCCAGGGGAACGGGACGCTGCGGGTCAACGCCCCTGGCGTATACCCGATACCGACTATGGACTTCTCGGCGTATGCCCAGCCCGTTCTGCACGGCAGGAGGTGTCTCGCATCCCCGTCGCCGTCCGCGACGAACAACTGCTACCTCGCGTTTCTGAACCCCTGCGTTTCATACGGAGACGGTCACCACGGAGGCGGAGGTGGCCTTGCCTATGACTGGTGGAGCGGAGGCTACTCGGAGACATGTGAATATCCGCTCGATTCCGGCTGCTTGTGGCGAGAGTGGCACTCCGATTCGTCGGGCGGCTACGTCTGCAACTGCGCTCCCGATCTTTCCGTCGGCTTCGACTTCAGCGGCTACGCCGACATCTCGACGAACCTTGTCGTGAACGGAGAGACCGTGACGGGCACGATTTACATTGGAGACGTGGAGGTGTGGAGCGGCACGGCGACACACGATGTCTCGACAGAAGGCGGAAGTAGGCCGGAGCTGCTCTCGGCCAACGACTGCGACGAATGCAACGGATGCGAAGAAGGAAACTGCGATTCTCTGGAGGGCGGCGGACTTGGTTCGCTCAAGTTCCGCATCCCCCTCGGCGTTCCGCGCAAGGGGCAGATCAGCGGCTTTGCCTGGTTCCTCACGAAGGAGCCGCTGACAATCGGCGTCGACACCCTGCAGGTGTTGAGCCGCGCCGATGCGCAAGTGTCCGACACGACCGTCGGCAACGGGCGGACAATCGTCTGCGGCGACAACAGGGGCCGGACGCTTTCAATACAGCCAATCGCAAATGGAATCGAGGTGCCGATCACCGAGACGGACTCCGGGAAGCTGGAGCATACGTGGAGGATACTGAACGTCAACGGCTCGGCGTCGCAGATCAGGCTTTGGAAGATCAGCCGTCTCAACAACACGATGAGCGACGAAACGTATATCTACGACGACGGGGACTGGACGAAGTTCGACAACATATCGCAGACATCCGAAGAACTCGTCACCACCGGCGACATCAACGAGGACGGGTACAAGCGCAAGGAGCGCATTCTGCGAGATGCGGACAATATGACTCTCTCGCACACGATAACAGAGTCGCACCGGCTCGGATCGTTCGCCAATGCCGTCCTTCGCCAGACCTACTACGCCGAAAAGAGCTGGGGCAACGACAACTGGAACGAGTCCTTCGCCTCTTACTACACGGACAACGAAAACCCGAAGCGCAACGGGAACGTCCGCCTTGAACGCGGCAACGCCCGTGCGTGGCGGTTCAGCGCATACGATACCGAGGGCAGGACGATCCTGACGCTCGACCAGCACGATGGTTCGGGATGCCCGGACTGGCCGCTTGACTATATGGATGCCGATGCGTTCGACAGCCAGGACATTGTACAGTGGCTGGGCAGCCAATGGTTCACGGCCGTGGCGACAGTCTACGACTACACTCCGCTTGCCGGAGACGGCGTGGCATCTGTTGATGCCGACAAGGTTCGCACCGAGTCTCGCTACCTCGTAGAGAATGGAACGGTCACTCTCATCGGGCGCACATGGTCGCGTTACACTCATGGCTCGGCAAACGGATATGCGACCATGACGGTCGAGACGACAACCGCAGGCGCTCAGGACGCTACGGTAGCCGATGTCCGCAACGCCTGTCGCACGGAAACCAGCTACGACGGCGATGCCCCCGGCATCCCGCTTATGTTGCGCGGGGCGACGGTGACATCCACGGACGAGGACGGTATCACGACCGCATACGACTACGCGATAGCATCCGGTGTCCTTACAACCACCGAGCGCAAGTCGAAAGGCGTCATTGAAGCGCCTACAAGAAGCGTTGCGGAACGCTGCACTACATACGGGAACGTCCTCCGCGAATGGAGCGTCCACACGGCAAGCAGCATTGTTTTCGACGAGAAACAGCACCTCTACGACGATAAGAACAGGCTCCGTTCAACAATCTACGCCGATGGCTCGTTTACAACGAACGCCTACTCCTGCTGCCGTCTACTGTGGAGCCAGGACCGCACCAGGCGAAAGGTTCTGCGAAGTGCCGTGACCGGCGAAGACCACCTCTACTACGCGATGGAAGAAGTCTCACTAGGGCAGTTGCCAAACGCCAACGGCAACACGCCGGGATACGCGCCTTACGAAAACTACGCGACAGGCGACAACCACTATCGCGTGACGCAGCACTTCCTGGATGCGCTTGGGCGCGAGACAAACACGATCGTCCGGACTTGCAAGACGCAGGGCGCGGCGGTGAACAGAGACTGGAATTGCAGTGGATGGCAGACTTCCGAATCTACTTCCTATCCCTACGGCGTCTCGGATTACGAGGTTTCGACAAACATTCGCGGAAACGAAACGACCACGATCCGCTACGCATATTCGGACAGCGAAGAGGTGGAGACGACAACGACGAACAAGACCACCACCTCCACCACCTATCGCAACGGCGCAACGATTCTTTACGAGGAATGGCCGGACGGGAAATGGAAAGAGACATCGCAGACGAGTTCGTATGGCGCGAACGGATGCCGAATCGAGACGACGACCCTGACGGCGTCCGATCATGACGAAGTAACGGCAAGGACGGTCTATCGCGATTTCTTGGGACGCATGGTGCGGGAAGTGCGTCCGACGTCGGACGTGTCCTACACATACGACGGCGCGAGCTCGCGCGTGCTGACGGCGGTTGATTCAATCTCCGGCGAGACCACCACCCGCCTCTACAACGACCTTGGCGAACCCATTGGGCAGACGAAGAACGGCATCGTCTCGCGCAGCGACAGCGGATACGAAGTCAAGTCCAATGTCCTCTGGCGAGTTTCCTCGCAAACGGTCGCAGGTTCCATAACGAATCTCTGTGCCGTCACGAAGGAGCGACTGACTGGTCTTTCAGACGAACTGCGCAGCGAGACCATCGCCTATCTCAACGGTGCGCTTTCGCTCCATTCGCACTCGTCTTTCGATCCCACGAACAGCGTCATGACGGAAGTCTCAGAATCGGCGGCATCTGGGACGACCACGACGAAGAGCAAGTACGGAATCGCGTTTGAGACAACAAAGCCAGGCGGCACGACGAGCTGTTTCTTTGATCCGTTTGGTCGCGTTTTCTACACAGAGAAGGACGGACGCAGCAAAGACTGGATCGGTCGTAATGACTTCGGCGATGTCGTTGAATACGACACGTTCCATTCCGAGGGAAACGCCTACTACGCAGAGTTCTACGGCTACGATTCCCTTGGCAACCGCATTGCCGCCACCAATGCCCTCGGCGCGGTGACATCTTCGGCCTATGATGCCGCGAACCGCATTGCAGAATCGAGCGGGGCCGTCTATCCTGTGCGCTATGGCTACGATACGGAAGGACACCGCACGACGCTCACTACGTTCCGCAACACGGGAGGGTCGCCGTCCTCGGCGACCGACGGAGACACGACTTCCTGGACATTCGACCCCACAACCGGCTTCTGCACGGTTAAGACATACGCCGACGGAACGACCGTCACTTACTCTTACACCACGGACGGCAAGCCGCTTCGCACCACATACGCAAGCGGGCGTTGGCGCGATAATACCTACAATACCAAGCGCGAACTTGTCGCTACGGCATACTCCGATGGTGATGCGTCCGTCTTTGCCTACGATGAGTTCTCCCGCGAGATTCTCGTATCCAATAGCGTCGCTTTCGTCACACTCGCCCGCAACACCTACGGACAAATCACCAATGAAACCGCCAGCGTAAATGGAGAAATGTATTCTCTTGACCGCGAGTTCGATGCATACGGACGCATAGTCTCCAACGATGAATCGTCTTACGCCTACGATTCCGCCGGACGGCTCGCTTCCATCTCCAATGACATCGCCGTAGCCGAATACCAGTATTCTGCCGACGGCCTTGATGCCGGATATTCCATCACTCTCTCGAATGGTGTTGTATTCACACGAAGTGTTGCGCGGGATGGCTACCGCCGCTCGCTTGTCACCAATATTGTCACTTCCGCCGCTGGAACGGCAATCGAGTCTTTGAATTACGCATACGATGCCCTAAATCGCCCTGTCAGTCGCAACGCCGACACATTCGGCTACAATGACCGCAGCGAGGTGATTTCCGCTTATGTCGCGGGCGAAAGCGACTCGTATGGCTACGACGAAATCGGGAACTCAACATATTGGATGGCGAACAACCTCAACCAATACACGCAATTCACATACGACCTTGATGGAAACTTGCTGTCCGACGGAGTTAGCACCTTCACCTACGATTCCGCGAACCGACTCAAGACAGTCTCGACGAACGGTGTTCTCGTTTTGACCAATTCCTACGATGCGAAGTCCCGTCGAGTCCGCAAGGTTACGCCAGAAGCAACCACAATCTTCTTCTACGATGACTGGAATCTCATAGAAGAGCGAATCGCCTACACGAACGGCACGACTTCTACCTTACATTACTGCTGGAGCAAAGACCTCTCCGGCACTCTGCAAGGCGCAGGGGGCGTCGGAGGATTGCTTTACCTAACCATTGATGGCACAATCTACGTTCCCTGCTACGATGCCAACGGCAACACAACCCGCTATCTCGACTCCACCGGCAACACCGTAGCCACCTACACCTACGATGCATTCGGCAACACCATCGCCCAGACCGGTGCTCTCGCCGACACCTTCCGCCACCGTTTCTCGACAAAATACTTTGACGCCGAAACCTGCCTCTACTACTACGGCTACCGCTTCTACCATCCCGCCCTCATGTGCTGGCTCACCCGCGACCCGCTTGAGGAAGACGGCGGAATAAACTTATACGCATTCTGTTCAAATCGCACACAATTGGATTTAGATGCATTGGGGCTATCTGCGTTTGTGTTTGTGTATGACTCATCCGATCCAATGTTTCGGACTTGGGCTGAAGACTCTCGGGGCAGGATTATCGCAAACAACTCATCACGATATGGTAATGCTCATATAAGATATAATCCCCGGAAGGATACCATTCACATGGTGCCAGTAACAGGAAAGGCATCCATTCACAGTCTCACAAAGATCAAAGACATCAAATATCTTGCTTCATTCGGTCATGGGCGGGATGGCAAAATTTGGTGGGGATATAGTGATAATGGTGGCGGCAAATCGATATCAACTGGTATAGATGGATTTCGACTTTTCAACGCTAGCATTGCAACCCCAATGCCACTTTCCAATCTTCTGCTTCATTATGACAGATGCGGCTTCGCAATAGAGCTCTACCATTGTAGATCAGCCGAAGATCTCGAAGTCGACTCAAGTGGCAGACTCGTATTTGATAATGACGATACATCCGCTCCTCGAAGGGCCAGCCCAACATCCGGAAATATATCTAATACGGCAGCCGCATTGAGTGTGCTTATCAAAGCAAGATACCCCAAAACGCCATTTTCTGTAACAGGCTCTGAGTCTGGCATATCTAATGGAAGATTTTACAGCCGAGGATGGCCACGTCCGGTTGGTAATGTTAGAAGGATTGAGGTGACGCCATGATTATAAAAAGGGTTATGCTAATATCGATGGTTTTAGCCGCAATCGCTTTGATTTACGCATTGTGCTGGTATGTTGATTACCGTAGAAACCTTACCCCTAAACTAATACAAGTAGTTGAGGCTGAAATCGCAAGGCGAATATGTCCCGAGTTCGAGACGTGGGAACACAATTCAAATCCTTGGGAAAGTTTGCCAAGAGACTTAACGCGTAAAGTTTGTAGTTCCTTAAAAATACCATGCGACAATGTCATCGCAATGTATCGGAAAAGGATAGTCGGATTTTCGCCATACAGTTTTAATGCGGTGAAGGGTGAAATTAAAATAGAACCTTGCAATGACGACGTCATTTTTATCTATTCATATTCGCCACGATATGCACCTAATTTCGAGGGGCCATGACACGCTTTATTATTGTTTTGGACATAGATAATGTTAGTATGGTATAATATGCGGCATGAAACACATCATACGCCGTTCGCCGATCAACCTGAAATCTCTCTCGAAGGAGAAGCGGGAGCTCTTCCGCCAGCAGGCATACGCCGGATTCGAGGCCGGGAAGAGGGCCTATGCCGTTGCAAAGGAGCTGAATCTGCAGGAGATGTCGGTCGGCCGGTGGTTCAGACAGTTTCGTGCGGGCGGGAAATCGACATTGAAGGAGAGGAAGCGCGGGCCCGCGGCTCAGACAAACGCCGCGCTTTCGGAGGAGGAGGTGCGGAAGCTGCTCGTGGCCGTGACAGGAAGCACCCCCGACCAGCTGATGTTCGACTTCGCCCTCTGGTCATCGCGGGCGGTGGTCGCATATGTGCAGAAGAAGTTCAGAAAGACGATATGCCGGAGGACGGCCCGCCGCTACCTGCGGCGACTTGGATTCACTACCAGTGCCCCATACGCCGTGCGCGCGAGCAGAACCCGGCAGCGGTGGACGCATGGCTCACAAGGACATATCCGCGCATAAAGGCGGAGGCGGCCGCGAATTCGGCGAAGATCCTCTGGGCGGACGAGGCCACCGTGCAGATCGGCGGCATCAGGCCGCGCGGATATGCGCCGAGAGGCCGGCCGCCGGTTCTGCGGACTACCGGCAACAGATCCGTCCGCTGCAACACGATATCTGCCGTTGGGAACAAGGGCGATCTGATGTTCATGACATTCAAGGACAGCATGAACGTCGACATCTTCAAACGGTTCATCGAACAGGTGATCAAGGAGGTTGGCGGGCCGGTGACGATGATTGTGGACAACCTGAAGGTCCATCATGCCAAGTGTCCCGTTTTATGATAGGTTGACACTTTCTTCTTGAAGTCAAGGAAGGGGGCGCATCTCCGTTTCCGGCCTCCCGGCTTTTCACTGAATTCCCCAAACCA
>JBJEVW010000331.1:0-1828 GCA_051884735.1 Kiritimatiellia bacterium
ACTACGGGGCGCGCTGGCAGAAGAGGACGGCGGTCGCCGCGATTCCCGCCGGAGAAACGTGGACTTTCGATGAAATCAAAATCCAGAACTACGGGATGCTCACCGTGCCGTCGGGAACGAAGCTCATCCTCAAAAATGGCCCCCAGAGCGTGAGCGCAAGCTCCTCCTTCCAGGGCGGCATTGTCGCCGATGGCGGCGAAATCGACTTCGGCGATGGTCCTTGGACATTCTCCAACCAATGGATCTTCTTCCCGAATGTCGAATATGTGTTCGATGGCGATGTCACCATCGCCTCGGGCGGTGCAATCGGATGCCTCATTTTCCAGGGTACGGTCTCGGAGAACATGGCATGCCGCCTGAAGGTGAACGGCGACCTGACGATCGAAAGCGGCGGCTATCTGCTGGGCAATGGCCGCGGTCCCGACGAGAACAACAACCGCAACACGGCGAATGTCGGCCACGGCGGACAAAACGGCCGCAATACCGCTTCGCTCGCTTACGGTTCGGTGTTCAATCCGGCCCTCGCCGGCATGTCGCTGGCAACCGGCGATCAGGCAACCTCCGCACCGGGCGGCGGCAGCTTGCAAATCATCGTCGCAGGGACGCTGACGAATAATGGCGTCATCGGAGCCGATGGATCGGTCAGAACCACAGTGGAAGGCGCACCGGGCGGCTCGATCAACATCGTTGCTGGCGATTTGGCCGGTACCGGTTCGATTTCAGCCCGCTCCAAAACCGCATCCTCCTGGCAGTCCAACGACGACGCTTACGTTTCGACCGGCGGCGGGCGCGTCGCCGTCCGCTTGACGAACGGCACCATCGGGACAGAGGGCATCTGGGCGAACATCAACGCCGCCGGCACAACCTACTCCCGAACGTCGACCAATTACACCTACGCCTCCTCCTCCGCCGGTACAATCTACCTGCAGGGTGCGGAAACGCCTGAAAAAGCCGGAACGATTCTCGTCGCCTCCGATAACAACGCAAACAATCCGACCTACACGGCACTGCCCTCTCTCACCCAAACCGAAGAGACGGCCGCCGACTACACGAACGCTACGCTCGCCATCGCCAAATGCGGCCGGGTTCGCCTGTTCGATGAACTGAAAATGGAAGCCTTGGATATCGAAACCGATTCGCGGCTCGATTTGAACGGTCATTCGCTCAAAGTTAAGTTGGCAACAATTGGCGACTATCAATTGCCGTCTGGCGTCTATGCGGCCGATTCGACAATCGATGGATTGGTCGACACGAGCGAAACATCATCCGGATTGTTGACGGTATTCGGCGGACAGTTGTTTATCATTCTCCGGTAAGTTCATTTCACTTGCTTGTCTCCATCCTATCTTGGCGTCTGCGGGCCCCCGCAGACGCCTTTTTCGGTCCTTCCGCCACTCTAGCCAAGTTCTTTTCGCCTCCTGCAACAGACATCCCCAACTTAGCCCTGCCGCGCACACCATCCGCCGGTCGCCTCCTCACAAACGGGCTTTCCTCCGGCTGTCGGGACTCCAAACCCTTTGGCGGCTTGCAACTGGCTGTCGGAACTTCCGGCCCCGTGGCGGCGCGTCCCGGAAATCGGGTAAGGTGGCCAATCGGCCCGCCAATCCACCCTTATCCCGGTTTTTCGGGGTGAATTTTCCCAAAAACAAGTCAATTTCTTGCAAACAAAGGCTTAACAATATTTTCTCCGTCTCGCAAAAATGCCACAGTCTTTTTCAAGTGCCGAGGGGCAGGAAATGTTTTAAGATCGGATGGATTTTTGGGGTTCGATGGGGCAAGGATGCGCAAAACTGTCCCAAAAATCCCATTCGTCCCAGTTGTCCCAATG
>JBJEVW010000332.1:0-1806 GCA_051884735.1 Kiritimatiellia bacterium
AAGTTATTTACAGAACAGTACACTAGAACCGCTCCATTGGACTCGCGCTTCTCATCGGCACGGCGTATGGAATTGGCCATAAGCGTTTCATTCGTCGGCGGCTCCTGGCCGAACATGTCGCGCTCGGTAAGAGCGTTCATGGCGCCGAACGTGTACTCGACAAGGAAATCTCCAACAGGATAATTCTTTCCTGCTCTGAATGCCAGCTGCGCAAGAATCATATCCTCAATGCCGAGCTGGCCAAAACCAGGTAGCGGCTGCGCCTTCTCTGCCATTGCCTGAATTTCGCTATTCTTCATCCCGCTCTTGCGCATGCCGATATATCGAACAAGCGCCTTTCCAACCTTGTCCGTGATGTCTCGTCCGGCCTTTCCCTGCGCACTGTTAGCCATGCTCAAGAGGGATGGCACGGCGCGAATCACGCCGTTAAAAGCCCGAGCCATTCCCTCCCCCTTGCCGGTCGTGTCGCGCTCAATGATGGCACGGATTGCCGCACGCGCTTCATCTTGAGGCAGATTCCGGAATAGCGATGCAATCAACGCGTTCTCAAGTCTGTCATAGACCGCTGCTGTCGGCGTCCCGCGAGAATCGAGCAATCCTTCATCGCCTGCATGGATGACATACGAAAAGCGCTGCACGGCCTGAAAATAGGACGAATCCCTAATGGAGACAGAACCATCGTTTTCCGTCTGGCCAATGATGCCGAGAAATTCCTTGTCTTCGGAAATCGACTTCGCGTCTGCTTCGGCTTGCTCGTATGCGCTGCGCTGTAGAATCGTGTTCTTGTTGGAATGCTCGGCAAACTTGACTGCTTCTCCTTCCGGCATGTCGACCTTTTCGACATACACCCAATAATCGCCGTTCTTCAGCTCCGGCAATTCGATCCCCATGTCGGCGGCCTTCTTCCGGACTGCTTCATCGTATGCCGTGCCGAGTTTCTTTTCATGCGCCCGGCGGATCATCATCGTTCTTCCGTTCCCGGACAGCACAACTCCATTCGGAAGAATTTTCGGAGCGCCCGTCTCCGATCCTCGCGAGTCCTGTAAAAGCGTGCCCGGATCAAGGTTGTTCGCCGCATTCTCGATCTGCGCTTTGGACGATGCGCTCTGCGCACGGTCCCGCGGTTGGAATTGCTGCGGATAATTCTTGTTGTCCGATGCGATGAGCGACGACGCCGGGACGAACGAAGGCGTTACATCCGTTTCCATTGCACCGTCCGGCGTGCGAATCTTGCGCTTGCGCGTCGGAACGTCTACAGCACCACTCCTTTCAGGCTTTTCGTTCTTCGGTCCGGATGCTTCGTCTTTCTTAGTGTTGCCAGAGTCTACCGTTTTCGATACACTTTCATTTGTTCTAGAAGCGGAGGAATCTATGTTTTTTATCGACGATAAATTGGGTGTGGCATACGAAGATGTTGAGGGCGGCGTAGCCAAATACAATCCTTCCAGCGACGACTTCAACGTTTTCATGTCGCGAGACGAAAGAAGAGCGTTGTCTTGGGAATCAACAAGGCGCGTCACGGAAGAAGAGGCGTTCGCTTTCGCCCGTTCCCATTCTTCCGGAGACAAGACGTCGTCTCCCTTGGCATAGATTGCTTCAGACAAATCTTTGACGGCATTCCAAGCATCGTCAACCAGTTTCGACTGCGTGCGATGCTTGTTTAGTATCCGCGTAATTTCGTAGCAAGCGTGCCCGCCTCGCTTCATCTTTCCGTCGTACATGAAGTCATCAATGATGATGACCTCGCCGACACCACCAGTTTGGAATTGAATCGAGACCTTGATGTCTTGATATCCTTTCGCGTCG
>JBJEVW010000333.1:0-7353 GCA_051884735.1 Kiritimatiellia bacterium
ATCAAGAACCTGCATCTCTCCGTCTATCCTCCGGACGGGCGCGTACACGTGTCTGCGCCTTTGGAATGTTCCGACGAGCGGATACGGATGTATGTGCTGGAGAAGTGGGTGTGGATTGCGGAGAAACGCCGTATTATCGGGGAATACACCCGCCAGGATGAGCGTGAATATGTTTCCGGAGAGGCCCATTATTTTCGCGGGAGCCTCTACCGGCTCAAGGTCGAAGAGGACAACAACTCAAGGCAAGGCGTGAGAATCGACGGCGACTATCTCGTCCTGACCGTCCGGGAGAAGTCTTCTGCCGCACATCGTGCGGCCGTCATGGCGGCGTGGCACAAGGAACAGTTGGTTCCGATCGTTGAAGAGTATGTGCGGAAGTGGCAAAACGAACTTGAGGTGAAGTTGGCGATGTTCGAGATCAGGGCCATGTCCGCCAAGTGGGGTACTTGTTCCAAGGCAAAAGGCAAGGCCATCTTCAATGTCGAGCTGGCGAAGAAGCCGCTCAAGTGCGTGGAATATGTGGTCGCGCATGAACTCGCCCATCTCATCGAGCGAACGCACAACGCGGATTTCAAGCAGATTCTCGACCGCCATTTCCCCGACTGGCGCGAGATAAAGGACAATCTAAACCGTTTCCCGGTTTGAGGAGGATGACATGGCAAGCTTCACGGAAGAAAAAGAGCGCGAGTACCAGAACGCCATCGTTGAAATGATGAGGGATGTTGATGGCCTTGCCTACGCATACCTCGGCAATTTTCAGTACGACAAGGGCGCGAAGTCCCGCTCCGGCGGCATAAAGAACGCGAACATTATCGAGGACGAGATGCGCAATCATCTCGCGGATTCCGGCTATACGCAGATGCAGATAGAAGCCGCGCTGCACAAACTGCGGGGGCAGGCGGCGCTTCCTTCCGAGAAGTTCGCAGACCTCCTTGAATGCAACGCCGCATTCTACAACCTTCTTGTCTCCGGGACCAAGGCGAAGCCAAGTCCGGACAAGCCGGAAGAGGATGTGATGTTCTTCGATTTCGCCCACCCGGAGAAGAACCGTTTTGCGTTGGCGGAGGAGGTCAGCTACATCGATCCGATGACGGGCCGTCACGCCCGTCCGGATATCGTCGTTTACGTGAACGGCATCGCCATCTGCGTGATTGAACTGAAGCGGTCGCTCGTGACGATCGACGAGGGCGTTCGCCAGTGTCTGTCGAACGAGCGCGACTTGATACCGTCGTTTTTCACGACCGTGCAATTCACCATTGCGGCGAATCCGAAGAAGAACAGCGAAAAAAGCGAGAACACGGGTTTCAAGTACGCGACGGTCGGCACGCCGCGGAAGTTCTGGTGCAATTGGAAGGACGATGGGCAGAAGGTCGGGACGCAGCTCACGGACGCGGCAAGTTTCATGCGCTTCTTCGACAAGGAGTCTTTCCTCTTTCTGGTGCGCTACGGCGTAGTGTCCGATGCCGGCGTAAAGAAGGTCATGCGCCCCCACCAGTTCCACGCGCTTCGCGCTTGCCGCGACCGCCTTGCGGACAAGGCGAGCGGCGTCATCTGGCACTCGCAGGGCAGCGGCAAGTCGCTGACGATGGTGTGGCTCGCCAACTATATCCGCAGCAATTTCCCCGATCCGCGCGTCCTGGTCATCACAGACCGCACCGAACTCGACGAACAGATAAAGCGCAATTTCCAGCACACGAACAATTCCCTCTATCAGGCCAAGTCGAAGTCGGACCTTCTGAGGGTGCTGAACGGCGGCACCGAGTGGCTGATATGCTCGCTTATCCACAAGTTTGGGGTCCATCCCGAAACGGAGTCACGCGACCGCAGCAGCGTGAAGATCCCTCTCGACAAGTATCTTGAGGAATTGAAGGAAATCATCCGCAAGGAGTATCCGCACGGCTTTGCCGTCAAAGGCCAAAACATCTTCGTGTTTGTGGATGAATGCCATAGAACGCAAGGAGGTTCGCTCCATGCCGCCATGCGTAAAATCATGGGACAGGAGGTTATGCTCATCGGCTTCACGGGAACGCCGCTCCTCAAGGACGAGAAAAAGCGGGGCTACGAGGCCTTCAAAAATGCGAGCGAAAAGCGCTTCGGCAAGTTCATCCATACCTATCTCCACAAGGAGGCCGTGGACGATGGCGTCATCCTCGACCTCCAGTACGAAGCCCGCGACGCGGAACAGCGGCTCGACAGCAAGGATCAGCTCGACGCGAAGTTTGCCGCGCTTTCGTCAGGTCTTGCGCCGGAGCGCGTCCAGGAGCTGAAAGACCGGTGGGGGACGCTGGAGAAGGTCTATTCCGCCAACGAGCGCATAGAGCGTATCGGCTACAGCATCCTCGATGACATGACGGCGAACGCGCTCCTTCGCGAGGACTGGTGCAACGCGATGCTTGTCGCCGACAGCATCTATTCCGCCTACAAGTACTACGATTTCTTCCAGAACCGGTGCAGCAACACCGCACTCAAGAACCGATGCGCCGTCGTGACGAGTTTCAGTCCGTCTGACGACGACTTGCGCAAGCACGCATCCGATCCGCACGAAGAGGACGAGCTGAAATTCAAGCACGACATGGCGATCAAGTCGTTTGCCGATCTTGGCGTGAACGACGTGGACAAGTACGAGGAGAAGGCGAAAAAACGCTTTTTGGAATCTCCCGCGCAGATGAAGCTGCTGATCGTGGTGGACAAGCTGCTGACCGGCTTCGACGCGCCCACGGCGACCGTCCTCTACATCGACCGCGATATGCGCGACCATACGCTTTTCCAGGCAATCTGCCGGGTGAACCGGCTGGGGACGGACGTAAAGGACAAGGACGGCAAAGTCGTCCCGACGCACAAGGAGTTTGGCCTTATCGTCGACTTCAAGCATCTTTTCGACAAGATAGAGGATGCGGTGACTCGGTTCAACTCAGGCGCTTTCTCCGGTTTCGACGAGGTGGATATAGACGGTCTCCTCAACGACTCCATTGCACGAAATAGGATCAAGCTCGAAGCCGCCCGTTCCGCTTGGTCGGCACTTCGCTCGGATTGGATTGCGCGCGGTCTTACGGACAACGACCTTCTTGTCGAATACTATAAGACTGACTTCCCGCCGGACGACATCGCCAAGGTACGTCGCCAGATGATGTATCGTATCACGCAGAATTTCGTCGTCGCGTACGCAAACCTCGCCGACAACATGGGCAAGGCCGGATATTCGAGCGAAGATGCGGCGCAGATGCACAAGGAGGCTTGCGAGGCTCGCCATGTCAACCTCTACGTGAAGCAGAACACGGACGACTTCTTCGACCCGCGCCAATACGACCCCGGCATGAGGGCGTTGCTCGACAGGTTCGTACGTGCCGAGGAAGTCGAGACCATTATCCCCGCCACCGCCGATTTTTCCTTCCTCGATCTCATTGGCGAGGGCGTCGAAACGGACGATGCGGCGGAAAAGACGACGCGCGAGGCGGGGAGCGCAAAATCCGCCGCAGAGGTCATCGAGGCCAAGGCCCGCAGCGTCATCAACTCGTTCAAAGACAGCGACCCCGCCGCGTACCGCACCTACGGCGAACAGTTGCAAGACCTTCTCGCCGCCATACGTACGGGAACTCTCACATTTCAGGAGCAGATGAAACAGCTTCTTGAATTCATCAAAAAGATGAAGACCGGCGAAGGCAGTTATCCGGAAGGAATCAAGACGAAACGCCAGAAGGCGCTTTGGAATAACCGCTACGACTGGATGACGGACGGCGAAAGCGAGGACGCCGCCGTGTCCGCGGCGTGTGTGGCGGAAGAGGCCGCCGAATACGATGCGGGCGTCAACTGGCGCGACGCCAACTCCACGGACGCATTCCTCTTTCAGGGACTACTCAAGGATCGCTTCCCCGGACGCACCGAGGAGCAGATCTACAACCTCTACAAGTATCTCGCGCAGAATTCGTAACGGAGAAGAGATCATGGCGCTCAAGAAATCGCAACTCTACAGCACGCTTTGGGAATCGTGCAACGCGCTTCGCGGCTCGATGGACGCAAGCCAATACAAGGACTACGTGCTGATGATGCTGTTCGTGAAGTATCTTTCGGACAAGTCGAAGCAGCATCAGACAAGGCTGACCATTCCGGAAGGATGCCGTTTTGACGATTTCGTCACCCTCAAGCAGAACGCGCACATCGGCGAGGAAATCAACAAGCGCCTTGAAGCGATAAAAGAAGCCAACAGTCGCATCATCGGCGATTTGACCCTGCCGAACTTCAACGATCCGGCGAAGCTTGGCGAGGGCAAGACGATGGTCAAGACCCTCTCGGAGCTGATTGGCGTGTTTCAGGCCGATGCGCTCGACTTCTCGAAGAACCGTGCCGCCGACGATGATCTGCTTGGCGACGCATACGAATACCTGATGAAGAACTTTGCCGCCGAAAGCGGCAAGTCCAAGGGGCAGTTCTACACCCCGGCCGAGGTGAGCCGGATCATCGCGATGGTGCTGGAGATGGGCGAATTCGAGCGGGCGGCCAATACGATATACGACCCGACTTGCGGTTCGGGTTCGCTCCTCCTGCGCGCACTCGGCGAAACGCCGCGCCAGAACTTGAGCATTCGCGGACAGGAGAAAGACGCGACGACCGCCTCGCTCGCTAAGCTGAACATGCTACTCCACGGCATTCTCAACGCCAAGATCGAAGTCGGCGACACGTTGAACGACCCGAAGTTCAGGTCTTCCGACCATCTTGCCACATTTGACATCGGGGTCGCCAATCCTCCGTTCTCGATGAAGAACTGGCTCGGGGACGCCGGAGAGAGCGACATCTACAACCGGTGGAATCCGAATCTTCTGCCGCCGGAGAAGAACGGCGATTACGCCTTCCTGCTCCACCTTGTCCGCTCGCTGAAGGACGATCCCGGCCACGAGGGACGCTGCGCCTGCATCCTTCCGCATGGCGTTCTTTTCCGCGGAAATGCCGAGTATGCGATACGGCGCGATCTCATAGAACGGCATCTTGTCAAGGGCATCATCGGCCTTCCGCCCAATCTCTTCTTTGGCACGGGCATTCCGGCGTCGATCATCCTGATCGACAAGCGCGGCACCCAGGAGCGCACGGGCGTGTTCTTCATCGATGCCAAAGAGGGCTTCATGAAGGATGGCGCGAAGAACCGCCTCCGCGAACAAGACATCCGGCGGATCGTCGATACGTGGCGCGGACAGCAGGAGATTGCGCACTATTCCCGGCTTGCGACGTGGGACGAAATCGCGCGCAATGACTTCAATCTCAATATTCCCCGCTATGTGGCGGCGAGAGACACCGGGGTGACGCACAATCTTGACGGACATCTTCGCGGCGGCATCTCGAACGGGGAAATCGACGCCTTTGCCGCGGAGTGGCAAAGCTTCCCGGAGATGAAAGCGCGTCTCTTCAAGCCGTTGCGCAAAGGCTTTTCCGCGCTTAAAGTCGCCGCCGCCGATATCGCCGCGCTCTTGGAAGCATCGGAATCGGCTGCGAAAATCCGCAACGACCTTGCCGGAGCGTTTGCGAAGTGGGCGGATTTCGCCCGTTCCTGCATCGCGCAGGAACTGTCGAGAAAACCCAAGGCGACAATCGAACTCCTCGGCACGGAAATGCTTTCGGATGCCCGCGCCGTATCGTCCGTCGTCGATCCTTACGATGTCTATGGCATGCTGATGGATTACGTCAACGAGACCATGCGCGACGACCTCTACATCCTCAATTCCGACGGCTGGCTCGCGGGACGGGAAATCGTCGTCGCCAAACAGACGCGAAACGCCAAGGAATGGGACGGGCTCCTCGTGCCGAAGGCTGTGGTGGCCAACCGTTTCTTTCCCGACCTTGTGGCGCACGCCCGGGCCGCCGCAGAAAAGGCCGAGGCGGCAGAGGCCGCGTACGATCGCTTTATCGAAAAAGAAACGGACAAGGGACAGGATTCGGACATTCTCGAGCAGTCCGAAGACGGCGACGAATGGAAAGTCGTCTCCGACAAGGAACTCAGGAAACTGTCTTCCCAAAGCGACGCCGCGAAGAACTGCCTTGCCTTGAAAAAGGCGAAGACCGACGCCGCGGCGGTCGAGAAGTCCGCCAGCAAGGCGCTGGACGAGGCGACCGAGAAGAAGTATCCGCTCCTCACGGAAGAGGAAATCAAGTCAATGCTGTTCGACGACAAGTGGTTCGCCGCGTTGCGGACGTCCGTCCTGTCGATCTTCGACGCCTCCCTGCGCAAGTTCGCAACCGCGCTCGCTTCGCTTGCGGAGCGCTACGCCCATTCCCTCGGAGAACTGGATGCGAATCTCGCCACATCGCAGGACGAAGTGCATGCCGTCTTGCGGGAAATGGGATTCAACTGGTAGGGAGGTTTCGACATGGGAAAGAAGAACGGCAAGAGCAGGTGGGATTTAGAACCGCAGAAGTCGTCTGCGGCGCAGTTCCTCACATATATTGCTTCAACTGGTGCGGGCGGCGAGAAGTATGAAATCCGCTATGAGAACGAGAACATCTGGATGAGCCAGAAGATGCTTGCGGCGGTGTATGGAGTGGACTTGCGCACGATAAGCTATCATGTCAACAAGATCTTCAAGGATGCGGAGCTTGACAAGAGAAGAAGTATCCAAAAATATTGGATACATCTCGATGATGGGCGCAACTACGAGGTTGCGCACTACAACCTTCAGGTGATAATAGCCGTCGGGTTCAAGATAAACAACGACCGCGCGGTGCAGTTCCGCAAATGGGCAAACCAAATCGTCAGCGAGTACACGGTCAAGGGCTGGGTTCTGGACGACAAGCGTTTGAAGGATGGCACACCTCTCGGCGACAAGTATTTCGATCACCTGCTTGCGAGAATACGCGAAATCAGGCTGAGCGAGCGCAAATTCTACCAGAAGATTACCGACTTGTATGCGACGGCGGTTGATTACGACAAGACATCCAACACGACGCGCAATTTCTTTGCAACAGTCCAGAATCGTATGCACGTAGCGGTTCACGGACATACCGCCGCGCAGCTGATATATACGCGGGCGGATGCCGAGAAGGAACATATGGGTTTGACCACTTGGGAGAACGCCCCCGACGGTAAAATCCAGAAGACCGATGTGGTGATTGCCAAAAACTATCTTTCCCAGGAAGAAGTGACAAGATTGAATCGCATGGTCAACGCCTACATTGACTACGCAGAGGAGATGGCGAATGAACATATACCTTTGACAATGGAGGATTGGGTGCGCGAGCTCGACCGGTTCATCAAGTTCTGGCGGCGGGGCGCACCGCCCAAGTGCGTGGAGGAGGTCACTGCGGCGCTCGCCAAAGCCCACGCCGAAACGGAATTCGAGAAATACCGGGTCATTCAAGACCGCCTCTTCA
>JBJEVW010000334.1:0-7280 GCA_051884735.1 Kiritimatiellia bacterium
AACCGATGAGGTTGCGTCACCGGGGGCTTTTGCATTTCTATGGGATGGTAGTGAAAAGCAATTTTGTTCGAACGTTTCACACAGAAGCCCCTCACTCATCCCCATGCAGGTTGACGGTGCAATGATTGGCCGCTGTCCGCCCCGCGCACTCGCCACCCGATAACAGAAACGGAAGGGAGGAAATGTTTCACTCCCTTCCGCAATTGCCTGCGCTAAAATCGCACGGCAAGAGCCAAGCCTTAGACCCAGCCTTGCGCAATCATCGCATCGGCGACCTTGACGAAGCCCGCGATGTTCGCACCCATGACATAGTTGCCCTTGTGACCGAAACGCTCGGCCGCAGAAGCGGCATTGTCGTGAATGGCTTTCATGATCCCCTTGAGCTTGCTGTCGACCTCTTCGCGCGTCCAGGAAAGACGCTCGGAGTTCTGCGACATTTCGAGCCCCGAAACGGCAACGCCGCCGGCATTCGAAGCCTTGCCCGGAGAATAGAGGATTTTGGCGTTGAGGAACTGGTCGATGGCATCAAGCGTCGAGGGCATGTTCGCACCTTCGCCGACAACCTTGACGCCGTTCTTGAGGAGCGTGGCGGCATCATTGCCGTCCAACTCGTTCTGGCGGGCGCAGGGAAACGCGCAGTCGACCGGAACAACCCAAGGACGGCCTTCCGCATGGAATTCTGCCTTCGGGAACTTCTTGACGTATTCCGTGAGCTCGCCACGCTTGACGGTTTTGAGTTCCTTGACGAACTCGATCTTTTCGGTGTCGAGACCGTCTTTGTCGTAAATCCAGCCGGAACGGTCGGAGAAGGTCACCGGCTTGGCGCCGAGTTGGACGAGCTTCTCGGCGGCATACTGCGCAACATTGCCGGACCCGGAAATCGAGCAGACCTTGCCTTCAAGGCCTTCGCCCCGCGTGGCAAGCATGTTCTGGGCAAAATAGACATCGCCGTAACCGGTCGCCTCGGGACGGATCAGCGAACCGCCAAACGAAAGGCCTTTGCCCGTGAGGACACCCGTGAACTCGTTGCGCAGACGCTTGTACTGGCCAAACATGTAGCCGACTTCACGCCCGCCTACGCCCATGTCGCCGGCCGGAACGTCCGTATCCGCGCCAATGTGGCGGCAAAGCTCCGTCATGAAGCTCTGACAGAAACGCATGACTTCGGCATCGCTGCGGCCGCGCGGCGCAAAATCCGAACCACCTTTGCCGCCGCCCATCGGAAGCGTGGTCAGCGAATTCTTGAAAACCTGCTCGAAGCCGAGAAACTTCAAGATCGAAAGGTTGACCGTGGCATCAAACCGGAGACCGCCTTTGTAGGGGCCGATGGCACTGTTGTACTGGACGCGATAACCGCGGTTGACGTGCAGACCGCCTTGATCGTCCGTCCAGGGAACACGGAACATGATGACACGTTCCGGCTCGACCAAACGCTCGAGAACAGCGTTCTTTTCATATTTCGAATCTGCCGAAAGAACCGGCTCAAGGGTGTTGAGCACTTCGGTTACGGCTTGGATGAACTCCGGCTGATCGGCGTTCTTTGTCTTGACTTCATCAAGAACTTTCTGTGCGTAGCTCATGGAATGAATGTGAATGCTTGTATGTGTGTTGCCACAAAACTCTCAACGGTACCTTTCGGAAAACAACGAAAAATCGCCGTAGAATGGACGGAAACGGATAATAGCAAAACCGACTTTTCCCGCGCAAGTGGATGTGTTACCCTCCTTTTGGACATGAAACGAACATCTTTTCCGGTTTTCGCACTTTCTCTTGCCGTTTTCGTGTGCGCCGCAGAAGCCCGCACCAATGACGAAACGGCTTGCCTTCACGTGCAAAATGGCAAAGGCGCGGCCTATGCCGTTGTTTCGCTCAAGGATGCGGGGCATGTCCTCGAATGGTATCCGGACGGCTCCGCAACCAACCGCTTTTGGAAATCCCCTTTTCCCGATCGCCTGCTCTTCGAATGGCGGAATACCGGGGGCGAGAGAACCTGGGTCGGCCCGCAATCGAGTTGGCAGGAAATCTTCGGCGCCAAATGCGATTGGCCGCCACCCGCCTTTCTCGAAGAGAATGCCGGATTCGAATTGACGCCCGATTCCAACCCCTTGCAAGGTTCGTTGACCATCCAGACAAAAAACAACAAGCCGCTCGACTGCGTGAGAACCATTTCGCTCGCTCCAGACGGAACTCTTTCCGTCCAAGCGTCTTTTCGCCCCAATCCGGAGCCCGGCGCCACGCCGCTCGCCCTCATGGATTTCCAAATCTGGAGCATCGCCCAGCTTCCCGTGCCGCTCTCCGCAATGGCACGCCTTTCCGGCAAAAAACGAATCGGGAACGGCATCCTCGGAAAAGATCCGATCGTTCCCGAACCGGCACGCGACAAGGACAACAACACCGTCTTTTTCGATCTCGCAAACATTCGCCTTCCTCCCGATGGCGGCGCCAAATGTTTTCTGGATGCCGATGCTTTCATTCTCGCTTATCCCGATGGAACGCTGCGGATCACGCAAACGGAGTCCGCCCCTTTGCCAAACGATTCGCCCCCGTGCCGCGCACAGCTCTACTGCGGCGGTCACCCCGACATCCCCGGCTCACAAGGCCGCTACATCGAAGTCGAATTCGCCGGGCGCGCCGATTCCCCGATGACCGTGCGCTTCCAATGGCAACCCGCCGGACGCTGACGTCCCCTTTCCACCCACCGCCTTTCCATGCCTCCTCTCAAGAAAAAGTCCGCCAAAAACGCAACACCTCGCAAGGACGAATCCTGCAACGCAAAGGATTTCATCCTCATCCAAGGTGCGCGCGAACACAATTTGCGCAATATCGACGTCAAAATCCCCTTGCGCTCGCTTTCCGTCGTCACCGGCGTCTCCGGCTCCGGCAAATCCACGCTTGCATTCGATATCTTGTTCTCGACCGGACAGGCACGCTTTCTCGAATGCGTCAACGCTTACGCCCGCCAATTCATTCAGCCGCAAGCAAAACCGGACGTCCGCAATCTTCTCCATCTGCCGCCTACCGTCGCAATCGAACAGCGTCTCTCCCAAGGCGGCTGGAAATCGACCGTCGCAACCGCCACCGAAATCCACACGGACTTGCGAATGCTTTTCTTGACGCTAGGTACCCAATATTGCCCGGATTGCATGATCCCCGTCGAGAAACAGACCGCCGCCCAAATCGTCGATGCCGTTTTCCGCAAGCATCCGGATCGCCAGGTTTCCGTCCTCTCACGCCTCGTCTCCGCTCGCAAGGGTACTTATCAGGCTCTCGCCCTTTGGGCAAAACGGAATGGCTACGAAAATCTCCGGTTGGACGGCAAGTGGGTCCCTACGTCCGGTTGGAAACTGCCGTCGCGCTACCGTACGCATGATATCGATCTTGAGGTCGGAACATGCCTCGCAACCGAACGCAATCGAGATCAACTGCTGGCTTGGATCGAAAAGGCGCTCCGGCTCGGCAACGGCATGGCGCGGATTGCCCCCGGCGGTGTTTCCCTGCAAGACAAAACCATCACAACCTATGGTCCCTCCGCCGAATATATCGTCTCGACAGCACGCGTCTGCCCGAAATGCGGCCGCTCGTTCGAAACGCCCGATGCACGCCTCTTCTCCTTCCACTCGGCACGCGGCCGTTGCCCCGCTTGCGGCGGTTTCGGCGCCGGCAAATGCAAACATCCGGACGAGGACCGGCAACAACCGGACTACGGGCACCGGCTGGAGGCGATTTCGTTCGCCGATGCCGTCCGGGAAGACGCTCCCGATGACATGGACGCCATCTGCCCCGCCTGCCGGGGCAGCCGCCTAAATGCCGAAGCCCTCGCCTTTCGATTTCACGATCGGTCAATTGCCGACTTTTCCCGGATGACGGTCGACCAAGCCGCCGCATGGTTCGCCGCCTTTCGCCCGAACGCCCGCGAAAAGGCCATCTCCGACGGCATTCTCCGCGATCTGTGCGTCCGGCTCTCCTTCCTGCAATCCGTCGGACTCGGCTATCTTTCGCTCGACCGCGCCGTGCCGACGCTCTCCGGCGGCGAATCGCAACGCATCCGGCTCGCAGCTCAACTGGGCTCCAACTTGAGCGGCGTCTGCTATGTCCTGGATGAGCCGACCATCGGGTTGCACCCCCGCGATACCGCGATCCTCCTCGATACGCTCTGCGCCTTGCGCAACAAGGGAAACACAATCGTGCTCGTCGAACACGACGAACAGACCATGCGCCGCGCCGACTGGATCTGCGACTTGGGACCCGGCGCCGGCGTCGAGGGCGGACGCCTGCTCGCACAAGGGCCTCTTTCGGAGATTCTCAAATCCCCGCTGTCGCGTACCGCAGACTGTCTGCGCCACCCGATGAAACACCCTTCCCGCGGAAGCTGCCGGCCGCTCGATACCTGCGAATGGCTCACCATCCGCAATGCCTCGCTTCACAATCTCAAACAGATTACGGTCGATATTCCGCTTAACCGCCTGACGGTCGTCACCGGCGTCTCCGGATCCGGAAAATCCACTCTCGTGCGCAATATTCTCTACGCGTCTCTCGAACCCTTGACAGGCGGCGGCACGCCAAAACCGGTCGGTTGCGAATCCATCGAAAACTGGAAATCGATCAAACGGGTGCTGGAGGTGGATCAGTCCCCCATCGGCCGCACGCCGCGCTCCTGCCCCGCGACTTATGTGGATTTCTGGAAGTCGATCCGCGCCCTTTTCGCGTCCGTCCCCGAAGCACGCGTCCGCGGTTGGGACGAAAGCCGTTTTTCGTTCAATCTGCCGGGCGGCCGCTGCCCTGTTTGCGAGGGGCAAGGCGTCGTCCGCTCCGAAATGTCGTTCCTGCCCGATGTCGTTTCCCCGTGCGACAGCTGCAATGGCGCACGCTTCAAGCCGGAAACCCTGCTCGTGCGCTGGAACGGCAAGAATATCGCCGATGTCCTGCAAATGTCCGTTTCGGAAGCCCTCGATTTCTTCGCCGGAATTCCATCGGTCGTCAACGCTCTCCAACTGCTGAAGGATGTCGGCTTGGGCTACCTTTCCCTTGGACAGCAATCCAGCACGCTTTCCGGAGGCGAAGCCCAGCGCATCAAGCTCGTGACCGAGCTGGCGCGCTGCACGCCCCGCCCCGGCATGCGCCAAACGCCTACGCTGTACGTGCTCGACGAGCCGACCGTCGGATTGCACAGCGCGGATATCGCCAAACTGCTCCATGTCATCCACCGCCTTGTCGATGCCGGCCATACGGTCGTCATGATCGAACACAACACGGACGTCATGCTCGATGCCGATGCGCTCATCGATCTCGGTCCCGAAGGGGGAAATGGCGGTGGCGAAATCGTGGCAGCCGGAGCCCTCCCCGCCCTCCTCGCAGATGACGCGCTCGCGAACCGCTCCCATACGCTCGCGTGCCTCCGCCGGGAATGCGCCAAATAGACGGCTATTTTTCCGCACACGCCGCGACAAAGTCCGCAATCAAATTCCCCGGCGGCGCTTCCGTCGTCAGCCATGCGTCTTCCGGCGCAGATCCGTATAGACGGAACCGGAGCCGCCAGGCATGGAGCGCTTGCCGGTCGAGCCGCAAGACGGCGCGATCCTCCTCCGTCATGCGCCCCTCGCACAGACGCGCATAAATCGTGCGGTCCGGCCCGTAAAGCTTGTCGCCGACGACCTCTAGCCCAATCCCGCGAATCGTTGCCCGAATTTGGTGCGTGCGCCCCGTGAGCGGTTTGCACGCCAACAGCACATACCCCGGAACCCGTCGCGCATCCACCCCAACCGCTTCCCACGCAAGCTGGCGAATGCGCGTGCAGGCCGCTTCATGCCCTTCACCGGCAACGGCTTCCCACGCCGCTCGCGAATAACTTCGTTCGAAACGCCTGGATTTGTGGACGATTTCATCATGGACGGCACAAATGCGCCCGTAAAAATCGACCGATCCGTCCTCCCCGGGTCTCTCCGGCGCCCCATCCACACCAATGGCCAGAGCGGCCATCGCCTCCGGGGCCCACTCGCCTCGCGAAATGCACAGATACTCCTTCGAAATCCGGTGCCGCATCATCTCCTTGCCATACCAAGCCGCCGCTTCCGGCGTCCGCGCCACAAGCACGCACCCCGATGTTTCGCGATCCAGCCGGCTGACAAAATGGACGCCATCATAGCCATGCTCCCGCCGCAACAGACTCTCCAACGTGTGATGGCGATACCGCCCGCTTGGATGGCACGGCAAATTGCCGCTTTTCGCAATCACCGCCGTATCCGCGTCTTCGTACAGAATCCCATGGCGGAAATCGACCGCAGGTTCCTCCCCGGAAAAACCGGTCGAAGAACACGAGGAATCAGTGGGACGGCTATTCATCAAAACGGAAAAAGGTTTGTGCGGTGATTGTTGCGGCAGCGGCTATTCAGAGAAAGAGATGGTTCGTCAACTCTTCCTGCAACCGCATCAGATTCTCCTCCTCCAACTCTTTCTCCCGGA
The DNA here is from genome assembly GCA_051884735.1 of Kiritimatiellia bacterium. Lineage (GTDB taxonomy): Bacteria > Verrucomicrobiota > Kiritimatiellia > RFP12 > UBA3636 > JAEDLN01. The sequence goes on from JBJEVW010000334.1 coordinate 6,460, forward strand.
CCCCTTTGCTGCCGCCCGAGAGCAGATGCAACTGCGGAGCGTAATCCTCCAGCAATTCCACCGCTTCCCGTAAATCCCCGTAGGTAGGCTCTTGGATCCGGAGTTCAAGCAGGAAAATCTGCGTGTCGACAAGGACGTAAATCTGCGCCGATGCCATAAGCATACTCTTGTTCTGTTTTTTGTTGAAGACGCGGTGCACGCAAACCCATCCCGCACATTCTTCCCGATCCACAAAACAATACCGCCGGCATTCCCCCTCCGGAACGTCCGGAACCGTCGACGACCTCCGCAACATCGGCAACCGCTCCATCTCCCTGTATGCTTGCTTGAGCGATTCCCGGACTTTTTCGAATACTCTGTGATTGGCCGTACAGTACGAAATGTCTTGACTGCAAAGCGATAGGGTCAGACTGCACTTCGGCGGAAGTCCGTTTTCGATGGAATCCGAATCCACAAAAACCTCAAACGCATTTCCGGCCTTCTCGTCCAAGAGGGAGCGCACCACCAAAAAACTGAGTTTGTACAGCTCCGGCGCCGTCGAATACCCTTCCGGCGTCGGAATGTCGAGAACAAAACGATCTTGCCGGACGGCATTCGCATAGACACGCCCCTGCAAAAGAACCGACAATACCACCGACAACAACAATCCCAACCTTGAAGGAAAGGCGGAACGGACGTCGGATTTCGGTCTTCGGGCAAACATATTGAGGGAACTCGCTACTCTTCTTGTACAATACCCTCTCGCCCTTGTCAACCATCCCTTCCCCGCCGGGCGCATCTCCGTTTCCGGCCATCCCCCTGCCCCCTGAACCTCCCAAGGG
>JBJEVW010000335.1:0-1783 GCA_051884735.1 Kiritimatiellia bacterium
CGGGGCGGGCGAGAACGATGGAGCCGAAGCGCTCCAGTTTCCGTCCGTTTCCGCTATCGAGAAGTTCATATCCTTTTGGGTCATTCATCTTGTTCTCTATCCTATCAAAGCGCACTTGCAGCCGCAACGAAGACGGACGGCGCGCCGCCACAAAGAACACAGCGTTTTAGGGTTTTCGAGGAACGCGGGGGACAAAACCACAAAGGTCGGGAGGCGTTGCGGGCGTAAGGGCGGTAGGGCGCGATGTCCCCATCGCGCCGCAGGGTAATGCGCAGGTGCGTATGGTGTGCATCGGCGCGTGTACACGGGCGTGTGTGCGGGGCGGCGCGAGTCGGGAGGCCCGACAGCCGACCATCGCGCCCTACCGCAACGGGTATGCGAAATTGCGCATGGTTCAGGATGCGAGTCGGGCGTCCCGAGTAGCGAGCCGCACGGGGTCGGGAGGCCCGACAGCCAATTCTCTTGGCCGCGCGATTTTAACCACAAAGGGACACAAAGAGCGACGGGACAGGATGGATAGAAACACAAAGGCCAAAGAAGCGGAAAGAGAAAGCCACAAAGAGATTTTATTGTTTCTTCGGGCGCACTTTGAAACCCTAAAAAAGTGTAGTTTTCTTCCGCCCGCGGTGGCTCACCGCCTTTGTGTTCCTATCCTTTCAGGGAAATGGTCTTTGTGTTTCTTTGTGTTCTTTTTTTGCGCGGCTTGGCTTTGTGGCTTAGCCCCGGGCGGCCTGGCTTTGTGGCTTTGTCTTGCGCGGTTTTTTTTGTCCGGAAAAACGGGATGAAAACGATTATAAGATATTGAAAATGCGATATTTAATAAAAAATCTTGACGGGGGGGGGGTAGGTGTATTCTTCTAAGCAAATGATCCCGAAACAAAAAGTTTTTTTGAGGGAACAAAAAATCCGCGCCATATTTTGGGCATAACTCATGAGTATAGCGTAGGAGTCACTCCATAACCTTGTTTTTGCAAACGGATTCGATTGCGGAATACAAGCTTCAAAACGTAACTCAATTATTCGAACCATGAAACACAGCAAAAAGGGAAGAAAATTCTCCCATCTCACTCAGGCAGCCGCCATGACCGGTCTGGTTGCCCTGCTAGCCACCGGTTGCGCCACACCGCAGAAATATGCGATGCACCGCGACAACTATGCGAAAGGACTCTACAAGGAATCCATCGCCGAATTCGAAAACGAGATGGTCAAGCGCCAGGAAGACGCGGGCCAGGACGAGAGCGGGGAGCAGCTTCCCGTTGTCGGTTCCCGCGCATATGCGCTTGACGACATGGAAATGGGGTCGGGCTATCGCGCGCTTGTCGAGTTGGATCACTCGAACGAGGCCTTTGAGCGGGCCGAGCAGGCCTTCCGCGAACAGCAGGAGGCGTCGACGTTAGGAAATGTGGCTCGCCAAATTGCGGCCGTGCTTGCCAACGACAACGCTCTTCCCTACCAGATTCAGGAATACGACGGCATCATGGTGAACGCCTACAAGGCGCTCAACCTGTTGCAGCAGGGCGAAACGGACAAGGCACGCGTCGAGTTCAAGCGCGTCGAGGAGCGCCAGCGCATGGCGGCCGAGCGTTTCAAGGAGCAGATTGCCAAGGCCAAGGAGGAGGAAGCAAAGCAGGAGAATCCTGAAGAAGCGACTCCAGACAATGCACCTGCCGAGGAAGAAGGCGGCGTCAAGGAGCAGATTGCCAAGGCCAAGGAGGAGGAAGCAAAGCAGGAGAATCCTGAAGAAGCGACTCCAGACAATGCACCTGCCGAGGAAGAAGGCGGC
>JBJEVW010000336.1:0-1779 GCA_051884735.1 Kiritimatiellia bacterium
GGGGGGGATGGATGGTAAGCCTATGTGCAGTGCGGTATGGATCGGAGCCAGGCGGTGGCTATGGAGTCGAGATAGACTGAAGAAGCCGGGCGGCTCTTTTTTCCTTCGGATACTGTTTTACGATATCGCGAAGCCGGACAATGGCGGCATTGGTTTGACCGGTCGCCAGCTGCAGAATTGCCAACTCGGTTTGGATGGCTGGGCTTTTGGGTTCGAGAAGCAAAGCCCGGGAGAGGCAGTTTTCCGCCGCTCCATACTGTTGGGAGCGAATCAAGGCCGATCCGGTACGAAGCAGGAGATGAGCGAGTTCCAACCGTGTCCTGGGATCCTCCTCGTTGACGAGAAAGGCGGCTTCGGCCCGGTCGATTGCGGCAGGAACATTGCCGATGAGGGCGTGGCACTGCGCTTGCAGACGATTGGCGAGAACCATATTGTAGCCGAGATCGGAGCTTTTCCGGAAAGCGTTGCAGGCGGAGGTCAAGTCGCGATCGCGCAGAAACGATTCGCCGAGCAAATGGTGAAACAGGGGAACGTCCGGATCGGTCTTTACCAGTTGGCGGAGAATTTCCGTGCGATTGGTTGCATTGTTCGAGAACGCTTGAAAAGCAACGCGTGCGCGGTTGACCCGCATCCAATCGTTTGACCCGAGTGCGACACGTGCAGGACCGTTCGTATAGGGAGGGACGAGTCCCTCTCCAAGATGTCCGTTTGAACGAAGAACCACTGCGGCGTCTTGGTGGGCCAGGGGAAGGGGACGGACCGGGGCGAGTCCTTGCAGGACTGACAGATCGGTATCGGTATTGCCGCCTTGGAGTTTTTGCAAGGGCGGAAGTCGGAATGCGTACCATGGGACGATGGATTCCGTATAACGGAAAGCGGGAGGCTGTTCATCGAGTCCAATGGCATACGGAATCTCTGCAATGCCGAGAGGAGACGCCTTTACGCCGGAGAGAAAAGCATGAGAGGGCAACAAGGGATCTTCGAGATCCAGACCGCGGAAATCGATATCCATGCCAAGCCCGAAGAGCGGTACGATGAGGATCTGCGCTTGTTTTGGAAAGCGTTTTGAAATCCGAGCCAGTTCCGTTGCCGTGGCGGTAGCGGTCTCGGTCCGGTTGGAGAAGGCTGTTCCCGCGTAAGGTGTCAAGTGAAGCCAGAGAAAGAGCGGGTGCTTCGATGATTTCCGGGCATCCAGGAAATGCAAGGCGGCATCGACGATTTGTGTAGGCGTTCGCGTAAAATGCCGGTTTGCATTTGTGGTGGCGATGCAGACATCGTAGGTGTCGAAGCCGATATCGAGTCCATGCGTAGGGGCCAGGGCAATCGTGGACAAGAAGGCCGCGGTATCGTAGCCGGAGTTTTTCAGGCGCGTTGCCAGCGTGGGCGTGGAGGGATCGAGGCGCCCGACACCATCGGTCCGGAGACCATGTTGAGGCGGGAAAAGTCCAGTCAGGACGGATGCCGCCGACGGCAGTGTTTCCGGGGAAACGGGGGTAAGCGTCCGTTCCGTGTAAGTGCGGGAATCCGCCGGCGCTTCCAGATTTCCTTCTACCGTCACCAGTAAAATATCCGGCTGTTCCGGGCTGCTGTCACGGCATCCGGCGATGGTGATGCCCACAAGACCAATCAAGAGGATGTAAAAAAAAGACCGCATGGCATATCTCGCTGTTTTTGGAAATGGTAGCAGAAACCGATTGTTCCGTAAACAAATGGCGGTTTCACTACCAGGGCTGACGCATTAGAGTAGCGCCGCACCGAACCCGATGCGTTTGGCCAAAT
>JBJEVW010000337.1:0-7179 GCA_051884735.1 Kiritimatiellia bacterium
AACTCTTGAGGTGCTTAAGGCCCAATTCCAGACTTACCCCGATCTGCCGCGGAATCCCGATGAACTCGATGCCTATCTCAACCCGCGCGATCCGTTCCTGCTCGATCGCGATGGCCGTTTTCGCTGGCTGGATGGCCAAGTTACCATCAACTTCGGCCGGAAAAAGGGAAAGCCTGTTCGCGATGTCATCAAAGAAGATCCAAACTACCTGAAATGGATGCTTCACGGAAATTTCGGTCGCGATACCAAACAGATTGCCCAAAATATTTTGGACGGGAAATGGCCCGAACCTCCTTCCGTTACCCCGACCTCCGCCCCCGTCAAACTCTAATCTCGACCTCACCTCTTGCTTCCGTTTACCCATGAGTTACAAAATTCGTGTCGAAAAAGGTCCCGATTGGGGACTCGTCTTTGATTTGCCGGAAATCGGCGCGTCCCTTGGACGTTCCAAAACAAACGATATCGTCTTTCACGATGAGACGCTTTCGCGCCAGCACTGCCGGATTTTCGCCTCGGAAGGGAAACTCTTCGTAGCCGATTTGGCAACTGTGAACGGAACCGCCGTCAACGACGTGACCATCGATACCGATACGGCTATCACCCCCGGCGACCTGATTGCCATCGGCCATACCACCCTCCGGCTCTCCGACAAAAACGGCTCCTTCGACAATCTTCCCGAACACAAGCCGGAACCCCTGACCGTCCAGGGCGCCGCCGCCCGTGTCGCCGCGGCCGCTGCAACCGCGTCAGCGGAAGCAAAAGCCGATGGCGCTCGCCAATCCGTAAAAACCGCCCCTGACGGAACAATCGATCTCGGCTTCTCGCCAGCCCAGGACGCCGCGGCTCCGTCTATCGCAACCGCCAAGAATCCGCGTTCCCTCGTAATCGCCATCTCTTGCGTCTGCGCCGCCATCGTCTTGATTGCCGGCGCGGCAAAATTCCTGCTCGGCGATGACAAGCCGGACGCCCCTGTTATGGAAGCGCTTCCGCCTCCTCCGCCGCTGGCATTCTCCTACTTGAAGACGGACGCCACCGCATCCGGTATTTTCCGTTACGAAATGTCCTTGGATGCCGATGGCAATCTTGCGGTCGTCATTGACGATATCGCCGCCAACCGGCATCTGCGCAAATCGACCCAGCTCTCTCCGGACAGCCGACACGATCTGCAACGCAAATTCGAGCGCTCCGGAATCCAGTCGCTGAACCCGGCCTACGAGGGAATTCCGCTCGAAAACACATGGAACAGCGCCCGCATTTCGGCCGGCATCAATGGCCGTGCCGTCACCGTCGAAGTGCGCAACCACCTCGCCCCCGAATCCTTCCGCTCCCTTCAGGAGGATCTGGAAACCTTCGGACGGAATGAACTCGGTCTCTGGGCTTTCGCTCTCAGCCGCGAAGACCTCATCCAACGCGCCGAAGAAGCCCTTCTCAACGGAAACCGCTTCTACGAAGAGCGCGATATCCGCCGCGACAACCTCTTCCAGGCCATTCGCGCCTACGACTCCTGCCTCGCACATCTGGAATCGCTTGAGCCAAAACCCAATCTCTACAACCTCGCCGTTCAAGGCCGTACGCAAGCCGTCAACGACCTCGCCGCGCTTCTCGATGAACTGAACTGGCAGGCCGATCACGGCACCAATACCCGCGATTGGACCGCTGCCCAAAACGCTCTCCGGACAATCCTCGAATATGTCCCGGATCGAAATGACGACCGCTATCGTTCTGCGGAAAAGCGCCTGCTCGACGTCGAAACCCGCCTCCGCAAGCAATAAAAACGCCTCCCCGCCATCGTTCTCCTTTTTCTTCCCCCTTTCGCCCCTCGGAACCATGAAACGAAAGCTCTCCTCTTTGCTTTTGGCCCTTCTCTGCCTTGCCGTACTCCTGCCCTCCGCCGGACGCGCCGCAACTCCCGATGAGACCCAAAAAATCCCGGTCTCCATCTCTTCCGACCCTTCCGGTGCCACTTTCTCGCTTGACGGAAAACCTTCCGGCACAACCCCCGCAACGCTCTGGCTCCTGCCCGGTTCGCACATCGCACGTTTCTCCCTTCGCGGAGCCCCCGATACATTTGTCGACTTTGTTGTCGAGAAAAACGCTGCCGCCGAAGTCGTTGCAAAACTCCCGCATCCCTCCGCCCCGGTTCTTCTCCTTTCCAACCCCTCCGGCGCGACGGTGGAACGAAACGGCAAAACGCTCGGCACGACGCCCATCTTGTTGCCCGAAGAGGCCCCCGGCTCTCATTCCTTTACATTCTCGGCAAACGGCTACCGCAAGCAAACGCTCGAACTAAACCTCGTCGGCGGCTCTCCAGCCCGCCTGGAGGCCACACTTGTCTCCTCCTCCGCTTCGGTTCATGTCACCTCCGAACCATCCGGCGCCAATATTCTCGTCAACGGCTTCGACCGCGGAACGACCCCCGCCGATCTTTCCGATATCCCCGAAGGCGAGGCCTCCATCGTCATTACGCTCCCCGGCCACAAGAAATTCACCAGCAGCTTGCGCGCTTCCGCCGGCGACCAATTGACCCTTCATGCCCCCCTTGAACCGCTTCCCTCCTCCCTCAAGATCGTCACTGTTCCGTCTGGCGCCCGAATCTACGTCGACAATGTCTTCAAAGGCGAATCGCCTCTCGAAATCCCCGAAATCGACGCCGGATCCTATCGCGTCCGCGCCGATCTCGCGGGATACGATTCCCAGGCCCGAACCATCACCGTCGGAATCGATCACAATGTGACCGAAGAGCTCAAACTCGTGCCGAATGTCGGCGTCCTTCGCCTCGCAACGACCCCCGCCGGCGTGACCATTCTTATCGATAACAAACGCGTTGGCGTTACCGCCGCCGAAAGCGACGAAAAATCCGACATGGTCTCCAAACCGCTCGTGATCGATGATATCGTCATGGGCTCCCATACGCTCACCCTCTCGCGTCCCGGTTACGGTCAGATTTCCCGGACCATCCAAATCGATCGCGATCAGGAACTCTCCCTCGGCACGATCCAGCTGGAGCGGCAATTCATCCCCGATGTCATCGTCCATACTCGTAAAGAAGTCTATCGCGGCGTCTATATCGAACAGACACCGGAATTCTATCGCCTCGAAACAACTCCCGGAATCATTCGTTCCATTCCAAAAAGCGATATCTCCTACGTCGAAAGCATCCAATCCAAAAAGTAAGCTCCTCCCGTTCCCCTTTCGCTCCGTGGCCGCGCACCCTCGCTACCCCTCGCCGTGTCCCCTTGCGGCAGGGCGTGATGATTGGAGATCGGGACTCCCGATTCGCCTCTCGGAACCCCGGCTCGCCCGTGGCGGCTCGCCATTCGGGTCTCCCGCCCAGTGGCGGCTTACCGCCCATCCTCAATCAAATAGCCCATTCCCTCGAGCATACCGCCCTCCGGGAGCGGCAACGCTTTCTCCCCGAAATTGACGGTCACGATGGTCCCGTCCGCAAAGGCCGTTCTTTGCAGCATCCGGTCGGCCGAAAGAATCTTGTGGGACAGCATTTCGCTTTTTCCGGTCTTGCGGGCAACCGGTGACGTCAGCCGGTAGCTCTGGAGAAAACGTTCGCCAAGCTCCTCCCACTGGTCTTCCCGGAAATAATACATTCCCATCGTACCATACAGCAGGTTGAATAGATCGCGCTTATCCCAAAGCGACGGCAATTTGTTGTTGTAATCGCCCCAATACCAATGGGCGCAAACGCAATCGTGATAGACGAGTTCCCACAACGGTAGCCGATAGGCCGCGCCGACCTGAAATTTCGCCACGCGGGGCGGAACATTGGTCCACACTTCCGACATGCGGCGCCCCGCATCGGGAACGCGATACTCCCCAAGTGAAAGCATCCCCTCAAAATAGTCGCAATACGGCACGGCCGCATCGTGCCCCGTTTCACTGCCGACCACAAGTCCAAAATCTTCGCCAAGCAAACGCAGCAGATCCATTCGCCACTTCTTGCTGTCGGTGCGCGTCATTGGATGGGCCGGATTGTAGCAAATATCCCAACCGGACGCCGTTGTGACATCGACAAACCGCGTGTTGTAGGGATGGGTCTGCAACGCTTTTAGAATGCGCTCGCGGGCATACTTTCCGGATACCGCATCGCACATGCAAGCACAATAGGTCCAGCTTCCATCCTTCGCCTGCACCCCCCAAGCCTTGCGCCAATCATTCGAATCGGCACTGTTCCACGCAACGCCTTCCGGCCATGCTTCGCTGTTCTTCCCGCTCGTCCAGCCAAGCTTCTTCAACTGTTCCGGATGATAGATGTCGCGGTAAATGTCGTAGGTACTGACCAATACGCCATCCATTTTGGAGAGTTCTTCCACCGCCTTGGCGCTTCCGCCCGCACTCCACAAAAAGCGATCCATTCCCGCTTCTTTCAGCTTTCTGGCAAAGGCGGCCGTATTCTTGGAGTGGGTGCACCAAATGTTCGGTGCGCCAAGCAAACGCTCCACCAAAGGCCGCTCCTTCGCTTTCTCCGTAAAGGTTTTCAGCTTTCCTTGCGCCTTCGCCCATGCACGATACCGCTTCGCCATGGCAACATAGCCGCCTTCTTCGAAAAAGACGAGCCGCACCCGCCGCGGATAGCCAAACGCCCCTTTCTGCGGCTCCCAGCTCACACCGGGCGAAATGGTCGTACCCTTGCGCAAGGCGCCAAACACAACCGCCGCGTCATCGGCCGTTTCAAGAATCGCCATGTACCCGTCCTGTCGAGGCGATTGGTCGTCCTGGACGCCGAAAAAACTCATGCAGATACCGTGCCCGGAATACGCCACGAGCCTGGAAGGAATGCCATCCGGGTCGTCGGCAGGATAGGAAATACCCTCGTTCATCGGCACAATCAGCCGATCGCCGCTCTTTGTCTCGAAGGCATTCGGATACTCGAGCGCCGCCCCCATTTCACCATCGCCTACAACCGTGACCAACACTTCGGGCACCTCTGGAAGCGGCGAAAGAAACGCCTGGCGCCTGCAAAGCGAAAACCGCTCGATAAAGTCCACCCGAATCGTTCTCCCCGTCTTCTCAATGCCGGTCACGGCCAGATGGTTGCGCTTGCCGCCCTTCCACAACCGTCCCGTGCGGAGATCCTTGACCGCTACCGAGGCATCCTCCCCGGAAACCGTCACCTCCAGTTGCTCCGTCCGTATGCTCGCATCTGCCACCTTCCCGGTCGGCAATAAATGGCCAAGCGCTTCAACCGCAAAGCCGGTCACGACCAGCGATGTCTCACCGTGTCCGACAACGCGCGGCTGCATCTTCGCGGCATTCTCCGGCACCATGAATTTCGCCTCGACCGTTTCGCCGGCGCGTACTTTACGCACACCGTAATTCCAGTCGATCACCGTACCGTCTTTGTCCCACACAATGGCAGATACCCCAAAAGCACCAGACGGCACGCCAGACGGCAAGACGCGCGATGTCGCTCGAAGCCCAAACGCTTCGCCGGGATTGACGGGTATGATTTCCGGGCTGCCGATATTCCAATCGGCCTTTCCGCGATGGACAATTTCCACGCTCCCATCTTCGCGGACATTCGACGTCATCGCATCCTTTTCGCGCGCCCAACAACTGGTTTTGGCAAGATCGATCTCTCCCGCATGAACGATCGCGTTGAAGCTCGCAACGGCAAACGCAATCCAAATGGTGCAATTCTTCATTTTTCTATCCTCTTCCGTCATTTGCCCGGACAACTCAGGCGCAATCGCCATCTTGTTCCGCTACCGGGAAGATAGCAAATGCCCCCCGCCTCTTCAACCCAATCCCCCGTCCCCCGCTCACGCGCCACCGGCCGCCAACCCGCACAGGCCGTGCGTTTTTGCATGCTATGGTTCCACCCGCAGCAGGTGTGCGGCAGAGCCGTACAGTACACCCCAGGCCCCATCGTGACGGCTCATCGTCCCAGACGGCGAAACGCCGCAAAAAAGGCGCGAAGCCGCGCAAGCGTCTTCACACCGGGCGCATCCTCCAATGACCCCGAGACATCCAGGATATCCGCGCCGGATTGCATTGCTTCGGACAAATTTCCAATCGAAATTCCGCCCGCCAGAATGGTTTTCCAGTCCCCTCTGCGAAGAACCCGATCGCCATCCCCATGGCTCGAATCAAACAGTACGCCGTCCCCGGGCGCGCCGCCCGCCAGCGTCCACACTTCATATCCCGCTCCACGCAGCCGCCGGACGTCCTCCGCACCGGCCCGCCGATGCAACTGGACAACATCCAGTCCCACCGTCTTCATCGTGTCGAGAATTTCTTCGACCGGCGACTTCGTGAAAACCCCGACAAGCCGGGCGCAATGCGAAAGCGCCCGGACAATCTCAGATGCCTGCGATGCCGTAACCGCACGCGGCGTGCCGGGAACGAAAATAAAGCCAAGATAGTCCGCTCCCAATGCTTCCGCTTCGCGCGCGATCGCAATGTCGTTGATTCCGCAAATCTTGAGTTTCACGGTAAAAGCGGTTTTTCAAGGCGCCCCGTCTCTCCAAGCCGTTTAACCAATGCGGAACCGACAATGAAGCCGTCCGAATGCCGCGAAATCAAATCCGCCTGCGCTTGGGTCGAAATGCCGAACCCTGCCGCAATCGGCAGGGAAACCGCCTTGCGGATGCTGTCCAACCGCTCCGACAAATCCGCCGGAAGCTCTTTGCGCTCGCCCGTGATTCCCTTCACGGTGATGATGTAAAGGAACGAGTCCTCAAGCCCTTTCGCGCTCTCCACAACACGCTCGATCGGCGTATTGGGCGCAATCAACGGCACGTAAGAAATGCCGTAAGGCCGCAAAACAGAAAGAAGCTCTTCACGCTCTTCCAAAGGCAAATCGACCGAAAGAACCGCATCGATATCCGCCTTCGAGGCCGCAGCGGCAAATGCTTCCAACCCTCTCGAAAAGATCAGGTTGTAGTAGGTGAAGAGGACAAACCCCGTTTGCGGATGCTTCTTGCGCAACCGCTCCGCCAACGCAAGAACGTCCTCGAGCGTCACCCCTTGCCGCAAGGCTTCATAGGCTGCGCTCCGGATGACGGCGCCGTCCGCAAAGGGATCCGAAAAGGGACATCCCAACTCGACAATATCCACACCGCCTTCGATCAAGGCATCGACCGCCGCCTCACTTTGCGCGAGGGTCGGATAGCCAATCGTCAAATACGCGATGAAGGCCGCGCGGCCTTCCGCTTTGGCATGTTC
>JBJEVW010000338.1:0-1745 GCA_051884735.1 Kiritimatiellia bacterium
TGCGTCGGCGCGTGTGCACGGGCGTGTGCGGAACGGCACGAGTCGGGAGTCCCGAGTGGCGATCCGCCGACAGCCAATCATCTTGACTGCGCGATTTTAACCACAAAGGACCAAAAAGAGCGATTGAGCGGGATGTATAGGAACACAAAGGCGGTGAGTCTCCACAAGTTAAAAGGTTTTCGCGTGAGCGGTTGTTTTAGGGATTATCGGGTAATCTTTGGAAAACAAAAAAAAAACTTTGTGTTTCTATCCTTTCAGGGAAAAGGTCTTTGTGTTCTTTTGTGTTCTTTTCTTGCGGCTTCGCGGGTGTGGTGGCTCTGCGTTCTCAGCGTCCTCTGCGGGAAACAAAAAAAAAAAACGCGTATGCGCGGTGCGCGAGGGAACGGCGCGAGGGGCATGCTGTCGGCAAGGCTACGATAGAGAGGGTTTTCCGAGGGGGATGTCTTTTGGGGCGGGGACTTTTCGGCGGGCGCGGAATTCACGCATGGAAATTCCGTTTAGCCGGCGGAAGATATTGCAGAGTCCGGAGGAGGAAGAAAAACCGACGGCTTCGGCGATTTCGGCGACTGTTTTATCCGAATCGAGCAATTGGCATTTGACTTCCTGCATGATGCGATCGTTGATTGTTTCGAGAATGGTCCGTCCGACATGCGCCCGAAATTGTTTGGACAAATAGCTGCGGGAAGCGCCGCTCGCTTTCACGACCGATGAAATATCGAGAGCGGAAGGGTGCGAGCGTTCGATGAAGGCGATGGCCCGCGCCACGGCTAGATTGTGGATTTCGGAGCGGCGAGTCGAATCGCGTTCGACGACACGGACGGGCGGGCAGAGAATGACGCGGTCGCTGGGTTCTTCGCCTTCGATTTGCCGGAGGAGCATTTTGAAGGCGGTTCGTCCAAGGCGGACATGTTCGACCTTGATGGACGAAATCAAAATAGGCGCGTTTTCGCAGATTTCGCGTTCATCATCGACACCGAGCACCGCCACGTCGTCCGGAACGGAAAAGCGTGCGCTTTCACAGAAATTGATGGCATCGCGCGCCACGCAGTCGTTGGAGCAGAAGACGCCGATTGGGCGTTCCAGGCGTTTGATGACTTCGATAAAGTTGCGTTCGTCGATTTCCGGCGATGATTGCATGACGGAGATTTGCGGGATTTCGCCCGCATAGCCATGTTCACGAAGCGCCTCCGCAAATGCGTTATATCGCGGGCGTTGCCACCATTGCACCTCTTCGGTGTCACCGACATTCGCAAACAGGAACGAGCGGAAGCGTTCCTGCTCGTAAAAGTAATCTGCCGCCATGCTACCGATGGCGCGGTTGTCCACGGAGCAGACGGCAATCGGGCGTCCGATGGCCTGCCGCCATTCCTGCACCGATTCTTCGGCGAGCAAGACCGCCGGGATGCGATGCGTACGGAGGGCGGCAAGAATCGGTTCGCTGCGCATGTGCGAAATGACCGCAATCTTTCCGCTTTTGAACAAATCGCTTTTGATATAGATGTTTTCCAGGGAATCTTCATTGACCAGGCGGATGCGCGAGATACCGGTTTCGCGGGCAATTTGCATAACGCCCGCGCGAACGCCGGAGTCGAAAGAGTTTGTGCCATCGGTGAGAAGAATCCAATAGTTTTTGCTGGGGATGCGTTTATTCATGGGCGGATTGTGCGAATGGGCCGATGAGAAGACCGTTGTTTTTGCTGTGTGTTTTTGCAATTTTTCGTGGACGAAATGAAAACACTTGTGGA
>JBJEVW010000339.1:0-1738 GCA_051884735.1 Kiritimatiellia bacterium
GCATGGCCCGGATTTCCGAGCGAATCTTTCCCATCATGATGGCCGACGTAATGCAAGCCAGCATAATGATGACAAAGGCGAGGAAGATGATGACCGGAGCGGACGCCAGGGAGAAGGCGGGGTGGGTCAGGAACAAGATGCCAAATGTCGCCAAGAAGAATCCTGCGAAGCCAATCAACTGTTTGTAGATGGATGGGAAGCCGAAAATCAAGCGTTCCATCGCGAAGGCAAACGGAATATTCAGGAGCAGCAAGACGACGACTGCCTGAACGAGATCCTCGGTGACGCCGCGAAGCGGGCGGTAGATCCGGTTTTCGATGCAGTTTGCGAAAATCTGGTGGGCTTCGGCCAGCGCCCAGTGCTTTTCGGTGGCAGCCTGCGTTGCGGCTTCGATGTGATCCTTTGAATCGGCATGGAATTTTTCGAGGTCATCTCGAACGATATTGCGTTCGCGAAGAATCGCCAACCGGGCCTCATTGAGCAGGTAGGCATCGTTCGCCCCCTGCGCAATATTATTTGCATGGAGGCGCGAATCGGTGTCCAGCTTCACGCCGATACCCATGGCGCCCTTCAAGCGATCGATGCCAGGCGCATTCGTGACGGAACCGAGAAGCATATCGCCGTTGCCGCCGATGATTTTGATTGGATCGCTGCGATCGGCGAAGAATTCCTTGAAGCGACCGGCCTCGAAGAGGATGGTGTTTGAAGTCTTGTGCGGCGCATCCTTAGAGGCGATGAGCGTTTTCGGCTCATAAAGATCGCCGCCAACGGGATCGGGCTTATAGCCGTCCCCGAACGCGAGACCGCCGTATGCGTAGAAAAGGTGGACGGGTGTTGCCTTGATGCCGTAGGCGTCGGCGGACGTTGTTACGCGATTGAGTTTTCCGTCAGTATCGTATCCAAGTGCAACTGTCGTAAACGCCCAAGAAGACGAAGCGACATTGCGACCGATATACGGCATGTAAATGCGTCCATTGGCGAGAATACGGCTTCGGGGTTGTGCGCCTTGACCGACCCAGGATTCGGGTCTCGGGAATGCGGTATAGTAGACGATAGCGCGTTGCGGAATCCCTTCGTTGTCGGTGGAGCCGGCGGCGTAGTTGAGGAATCGGACCCCCGTTTCCTTGTAGTAGATCAAACGGGGTTCGAGGCGCTGGGGCGTAAAGACGCTACGCAGAGAGAATTCAATGGAGTTGCCAAGTTCCTTGCAGAACGCCACCATCTGATTGCGCAGTGGGGAAAGATCGACATCATCGGCGAAGGGCAGATTGTCGTGCGAAGGTTCTTTCCCTGCCGTCATCATTTGGAATCCGGCAATACCCAAGCATTGCGAGAGCGCGGATGGGACAAGCCGTTGATAGCGCGACGAGAGCGAATAAGGCTTATAGGTCGCGGAAAGAGCCGGCTCATAGAGCATGGAAGTCCACGGCTCGGCCGCAGGCGGTTCGCCGTTGGGACCGGGGAAGTGATCCTTTGAGATGCCGCCCTGTCCGGAAGCCCCGAAGTAGATATTCCGGATTGCGGAAATATGGCGACCATAGGAACCGATGCTTGGCGTGCCCTGGCGATAGAGACCGCCGGCATTGATCATGGAAAGCATCCACGGCGAATGGGTATCGGCGAAATCGAAATCGAAATGTCCGGTTACATAGGCTCCTTCGAAAAGCTTGGAAAGGGTTATCCAAGTTTTGTTGTTGGCGACCATGTTCTCCAGTTCAGTCTGGCGCGTGTACAGGCG
>JBJEVW010000340.1:0-1735 GCA_051884735.1 Kiritimatiellia bacterium
TTCGGAACAACTCAATGCGACGGATATGGTCGCATTGAGTTTGAGAAGATACATTTTCTTTTCTTCTGAAAAAACTTTTCAGAAAACCGGAATCTTGGTAAGACTATTTTTCATCCGTCTTGGATGAGGCGATAAAATAAAGTTTATTTAATACAAAATCTTATGCAAATACAGTCGGACAGATCCCTTTTCGGGATCATCGTAGTAGGTGGTGGTCATGCCGGTGCGGAGGCTGCCCTTGCTTCTGCCCGGTTGGGCGTAAAAACGCTGCTGGTGACGCTGCGAATCGACAAAATCGCTTCGATGCCATGCAATCCGTCCATTGGCGGTATCGCAAAATCACATCTTGTTTCCGAGTTAGACGCTCTTGGCGGTGAGATGGGACGGAATGCCGATTATGCTGGAATTCAATTCCGGATTCTCAATACACGTCGTGGAGCTGCGGTCCGAGCCAATCGCGCACAATGCGATAAATATCTGTACAAGTCGCGCATGCAGGCGGTTTTGCGGGATACGAAAAATCTCGCCTTGTTGGAGGATGAGGTTATCGCGCTTTTGTTGAAAGGCGATGTCGTGTGCGGCGTTCGCTGCGCAAAAACGGGTGAAATCGCCGCACAACGCGTGATTTTGACGGCGGGGACATTTCTCCGCGGTACGATTCACATTGGACATGAAACGGTTTTTGGCGGTGGAAACGGGCAGATTGCTTCTGTTCCTTTGGCCGATCAACTTCGCCACATCGGGCTTTCTGTTTCACGATTGAAAACCGGAACGCCATCCCGGCTTTTTCCGGAATCCATCAACTATCAACGTTTCCAAAGACAGGATGGCGTATCATCCATTGCCTATTTTTCGTCTGCTGCCAGACGTCTTCAACGGTTGACGACGGGTGCTTATTGTTTTGCGGAAGAAGAGGAGGCGGGGCTTCATCCGCTTCCGGGGAACGGCGAACAACAGGATCTCACGGGGATTGCATGGTCGACGCCGGAACAGTTCACGCTTCATGAAAACACCGGTGTGGAACCGCATCGCGAGCCTATTGTTTCGATTCGCGAAACGAGGCAAGATCCTCTCTTTCGATATGGATGCGATCTGTATAAACCGATCTATGACGGAGGCATTCAAGTTCCCTGTTGGGTGACGCATACGACAAAAGAGACAGGCGATATCGTCCGCGCACATCTCAAAGACAGCGCCCTTTATGGTGGCGATATTACGGGTGTGGGGCCTCGCTACTGTCCTTCTTTTGAAGATAAGATTGTAAAGTTTTCCGACCGGCCAGAACATCATGTATTTTTGGAACCGGAATCTTGTTTTGATGGATGCAATCTTATGTATCCGAACGGACTCTCGACGAGTCTGCCTCGCGCTGTGCAAGAGGAAATGGTTCATTCCATACCCGGACTGGAAGAAGCCCGCTTTGCCGCCTATGCCTATGCGATCGAATATGATTTTTACGATCCGCGTGATCTGAAGGTTTCGCTCGAATCCATGAAGCTCCATGGTCTCTATTTGGCAGGACAGATTAACGGCACGACAGGATATGAAGAAGCGGCGGCGCAAGGATTTATGGCGGCGGTCAATGCTACGCGTTCGATTTTGGACGTTGATCCGTTTGTTTTGCATCGGGATGAAGCCTACATCGGCGTCTTGATCGACGATTTGATCACAAAAGGAACGAACGAGCCGTATCGGATGTTTACGAGCCGGGCCGAATATCGGCTGCTGCTCCGGG
>JBJEVW010000341.1:0-7078 GCA_051884735.1 Kiritimatiellia bacterium
AGGCGTTGACCCGGGCCCGGAAGAATTTACCCCGAAAAACCGGGATAAGGGTGTTTGCCTTCATCGGGGTTGTGCATTTGAATGTATGCACAACGGAAAGCATGGTCTCCTGCAGTTCGAACCGAAATTTACTGCCCAAGCGAGTTGCAAGTGCGTAAACGGCAACAGTCCGGCGCACCCGCCCATGTCGGACATCCGGCGAATGTCTTCATAGAATCTGTCCATTTATTCCTGTTCTCGCCTGTGGCGGCTCGCCATCCGTCCTGGCGGCAGTATGGTAGTGCACAGCAGTGGCCCTTCTTCCGTCGCGTGCAAAATCAAATGCGCAACTCCGGAAGAAATTGCTCATTTGGTTTGCGAGACCATGTTTTTTTGCTACGATAGGCGCATTCTGCAACACGGAAAAGGGAATAAACCCCATTTTGTCCGCTTTTCAGAACGCAAAAGTCTATCAATCCAATCCTAAATATGCTTAATACTACGCTTTTTGGCCGTCCTTGGGAAATTCCCGAGTTGACCTCGATGAATCGTCTTCGTTCGCGAAGTGATTTGATTCCGTTTCCGACGGCGGAGGCCGCCCTTACGCTGCGGCCGGAAAAATCCAAGTGGTACAAGAATCTTGACGGAAAATGGGCGTTCTCCTACCACGAGAAGCCGGAAGACGTAACGCCTGAAGAGATTGCGGATGAAACGGATGCCTCCAAATGGGATCGCATTGCCGTTCCGGGGGATTTTTGCGTTCAAGGCTATTCCCATCCCCATTACACGAATGTGCAGATGCCGTTCAAAAGCAAGAAGCCGTTTGTGCCGGACGAAAATCCGACAGGCGTCTATCGCAGAACCTTTACGCTGTCTGCCGCTTGGTTGAAGCGCCGTACGGTTTTGCATGTCGGATCGGCCGAAACGCAGGCATGGGTGTACGTGAACGGTCAGCTTGTCGGCATGTCGACCGATTCCCGCTTGCCGTCCGAGTACAATTTGACGCCGTATGTCCGCGCGGGCGAGAATACGCTTGTCATTCTGTGCGTTCGCTGGTCTTCCAGTTCGTATGTCGAAGATCAGGATCATTGGAAAGAAGCGGGATTGCATCGCTCTGTTTATCTGTATTCGCAGGATGAAATCTTCCTGGAGGACGTCCACACGACGGCCGGATACGATGTGGCGAAGAAGACCGGAACGCTGAAAATTGTCACGAAAACCAATCTAGTCGTGTTGCCTTCGAAGATTCCGGGCTGGCAGATTGAAGTCGACGTTTTCGACATCAAGGGCAAGCGTCTGACCAAGAAGCCGCTCACGGCCGTGACGAAGCAGGATTTCCGCGCCAATCAGTATGAGACGGTGATGGAAGCGCGTTTTCCGGGCGTCTCGCCTTGGTCTGCCGAAATTCCGACGCTCTACAAGGTTTGCGTGACCTTGAAGAATCTCGAGGGCAAAGTTTTGGAAACGACGGCATTCCGCATTGGGTTCCGTGACGTCCGCATCGAGAATCGCCAGTTGCTGGTCAACGGCAAGGCCGTGACCATTCGCGGCGTCAACCGCCATGAGTTCCACGAAGTCTTCTGCAAATATGTTCCGTATGAAACGAGTGTGCAGGATGTGAAGATCCTGAAGCGGTTCAATTTCAATGCCGTTCGCTGCTGTCACTATCCGGACGATACGTCGTGGTACGATCTGTGCGATGAGTACGGCATCTATCTCATTGACGAAGCCAACATCGAAACGCACGCCTACTATCACCAGATTTGTTGCGACGATTCGTGGCGGACGCAGTTTTTCGAGCGCGGTTCGCGCATGGTGATTCGCGACAAGAACCATCCATCCGTGATCTTTTGGTCGCTTGGAAACGAGAGCGGCCTTGGCGAGAACCACTTCTTGCTGGCGGATTGGATCCGTTCTTACGACCCGTCGCGTCCGCTTCACTACGAAGGCGCTATGAAGAATCTCAGGGACTTTCTGGAGACGGGCGTTTCCACGATTTCGCATCGTGTGACGGATGTCATCAATCCGATGTATGCCAGCATCGATCTCATTCAGGACTTCACCGAAAAAGTGAAGGAAGACCGGCCTTTCATCATGTGCGAGTATTCGCATGCGATGGGCAACTCTTGCGGTGCATTGCGCGACTATTGGGATTTGTTCAACAAGTATCCCAGCACCCAAGGCGGGTTCATTTGGGATTGGGTCGAGCAAGGCATTCTCACGCGTGATGCGCAAGGCCGTCCCTTCTGGGGATATGGCGGAGATTTCGGCGATTTCCCGAACGATGCCGACTTCGTGTGCAACGGCATGGTTCAGCCCGACCGCACGCCGAAACCCCAAATGTGGGATTTCAAGCACATTGTCCAGCCCGTTGTTTTTGCGCCTGTCGATCTAAAGGCCGGAAAAGTTTCCGCCACCAATCGCGATGCATTCCAATCGGCCGACTGGCTTGCGGCGACCTGGACGATTGAGGTCGAAGGACGTGTTGTGGCAAACGGCAAATTACCGGCGCTTTCGATTCGTCCGGGCGAAACGAAGGTTCTCGACCTCCAGAATTTCAAGTACGACAGTCTTCCGAAACTGGCCCCGGGAGAAGAGGCGTTCCTCTTCATTTCGGCCAATACCCGCAAGGATTGCTCTTGGGTAGAGGCAGGCCATCAGGTTGCGTGGGATCAGTTCCCGATTGAGCTTCCTGTCGATACGGAGCTTTCGCTCCAGCGGCCATCGTCGTTGCCGGAAGTCGAGGATTGGACGCCCGTATCCGTTATTCAGGACAAGGACGACCCCGATTCGCTAGAGATTACGGCAGGCGTTGTAACGGCCAAGGTCGATTCGAAAAACGGCTTGCTTTGCACCCTTGATGTAGCAGGCGAACCAGTCATTGTCAACGGGCCGGAGTTTACATTGTGGCGCACACCGACCGACAATGAGTGCATTCGCGCCCATCGTGAGGCCGACCGCACGAATTATTGGAAGGCATTTGGACGTTGGTGCCGCGATGGCATTACGGAAATGTCGGAAAAACTTGTTTCCGTAAAGACGGGCAAGAGCAAGAACGGATTGGCTTGCATCAAGCGTGTGGCCGATTGGTTCCCGAAGGATCGCAAGGACGCGATCCGCCATTGTTCGGAGATCGAGATTCAGCCCGATGGCGCCATCCATTTCACGGAGACGTTCAAAGTTCCCAAAACAATTGAGGATCTTCCGCGTCTCGGCGTGAAGATGCGCTTGGCGCCTGCGTACGAGAATCTGACCTGGTTCGGTCTAGGGCCGTTGGAGTCCTATCCTGACCGCAAAGACGCCTGTTTTGTCGGCCGTTTCGCTTCGACGGTCACGGAGCAGTATTTCCCGTACATTGTTCCTCAGGAGAATGGTCACCACTGTGATACACGTTGGTTGACACTCACGGACAAATCGGGGCATGGTCTGCAATTCCAAGCCGACGAAAGCCTCTTTGAATTCAATGTGACGCACATTCCAAGCGAAGTCATGGAAAATGCGCTTCACACGAATGAATTGGAACCGCAGGAAGAAATCACGCTGAATTTGGATGCCGCCATTCGCGGACTTGGCACCTGCTCGTGCGGACCGGACACTTTGAAGAAGTATCAAGTCGGTCCCGGTACGTATAAACTCAGCTATTGGATGTTCCCGGTCTAAGAATCGTACGGATCATTCGTCCAAAGAGCGCTGCGCCTTGCAGGAGGCGTGGCGCTCTTTTGCGTGGTATTCCCGGTCGCAATTTTGAATGGCAAAACGATGCGCGACAGCATTGAAAGGCAAACGGAGGGGACGGAATTTCCATGAAAACGAGAAATTCCGAGATGCGCAAGACAGAAAAGCACCAATCATGGTGCGGAAAGAGAAGGGGAATCGATTATTCGGCCTCGTAGAACGCCAGTTCGGAAGCGGCCTGTTCCCATAGCTGATTGAGCGTCGCCAGTTCCTTTTCGATTTCCGAAAGACGTCGATTGACAGTTTCGAAATCCGTTTTTCCGTCTGTATTGGAAAGCTGTCCGACGAGTTCTTTTTGTTCCGTTTCCAGCTTTTCGATCCGTTCTTCCGTTGCGGCCACGCGTCGGCGAAGGGAACGAAGGAGCGGAAGGAGCTTTTCTCGTTCAGCGGCGCGTTCCTTTCGCTGCTCCTTTTTCGAGAGAGGCTTGGCGGCGGTTTGTTCCGGATTTTCGATGGAGGGTGAATCGGAAATAGCGGCCGACTCGTTCATCTCGCGTAGCAAGCGGGCTCGATAGTCGTCGTAGGTGCCGAGGAATTTCCGGACGCCTTGTTCGGAAACCTCAACGATATTGGCGGCGGTATGGCGGACGAATTCGACATCGTGCGAGACGAGGACAATGGCACCCTCGTAGGCTCGAATGGCCTCCTCGAGCGCCTGTCGACCGTTCAGATCCAAATGGGTTGTCGGTTCGTCCAGAACGAGAAAATTCGGTTTCCGCGCATGTATTCTGGCGAAACCGAGGCGGATTTTTTCTCCTCCGGAGAGGACGCCGGCCAATTTGAAAGCCTCATCGCCGCTAAAGCCAAAGGAACCAAGGAGCGCACGGGCCTGTGCTTCAGTCATGTTTTCGTCTTCGCGGCGGACGACATTGATGAGGGAGCGATCTGGCGGTATGGTTTCTGCAAAATCTTGGGATAGATAACCGGGAACGACCTTATGGCCGAGAATGACTTCTCCCTCGGATGGTGCTTTCTCTCCAGCCAACAGGCGCGAAAGCGTCGATTTGCCCAAACCGTTAAAGCCGACAATTGCGACATGTTCGCCGTTTTGGACATCGAAGGAAACATTCCGGAAGATATAATCCGTTCCATTGTAGGTAAAACCGGCATCGCGAACGGAAAGGACGGTAACACCGCAATGGTGGTACGGGGGAAGGCGCAATTGACCGTTGGTCGAGGCCTGACGCGGGACGACAATCGGTTCGAGTTTTTCAAGGGCCTTTATGCGGGACTGCACTAGAGAGGCCTTGTTTGCCTGCGATCTGAAAGTGTCGATGAATTCTTCGATATGCGCGCGCTGACGGTCCTGGTTCCGTTTCGCGGCGAGCAAGACCTCGTAGCGCTGCTGGCGCTCTTTCAGGTAGTAGTCCAAGCCGCCTGCATACCGGGTTGCGGTTTCTCCATCGATTTCAATCGTGACGGACGTCAGCGTACGCAGCAAATATCGATCGTGTGAAATTAAGAGAAGCGTTCCGCGATAGTTTCGCAGGAAGGACTGCATCCACTCGACGGCGGGGAGGTCAAGATAGTTCGACGGTTCATCGAGCATGAGCAGATCGGGATGGGAAATCAAGGTACGCACCATTTCGGCACGCATTTTCCATCCGCCCGAGAATTCTCCGAATGGCCGATCAAACTCATTGGGATGAAACCCGAGAGCACAGAGGGCTTTTTTGACGCTGGACTCCAATTCATAGCCGCCCAGCTGTTCGAAATGCGTCTGCAATTCGCCGATACGGTTGAGCGTCCTTGCCCGTTCCGGAGAGCCTTGCGGAAGCGTCGAAATCTGTTTTTCCAGGGCTTGGATTTCATTTTCGCAAGCCTTCAGATCCTTGCTGGAGCGCAAGGTGTAGGAAAGAAGAGTGTCTCCATCTGCCCATTTGAGCAGTTGTTGGTGAAGGTAACCGATTGTCGGTTTGGGACCTTCAAACAAGACCGTACCGCCATCCGGCTGCAATTCGCCGGAAAGCAAATTGAAGAACGTCGATTTACCGGCGCCATTCGGCCCTACGATGCCGATGCGTTCGCGATCGCTGATTCGAAGCGAAACATTTCGGAGGATTTGTTGCGTTCCGAAATGCAAACTGACATTCTGAAACGAAATCATGCCTTCTTCGTGGAGCCGGCATCTTGCTTCATGTCATCCGCCGGAGACCAGATTTGGGGCTTTGTCTGGGAACGGGAACGGCGATCACGCACCTTTCGGGCAATTGCGTCCAGAATGCCGTTCACAAAACGTCCGGATTCGCTTGTCCCGAAATATTTCGCAAGATCGACGGCTTCATTGATGACAACGGCGGAAGGCGGCAGGTCCAGATTCGGGTAATCGTCGGATTCGTAAACAAGCTCGTAGGTTCCCAAGCGAAGAACGGCGCGTTCGATAGAGCCGATGCGGCTCAGTTTCCAATTCCGGAGGCGTTCGGTGACGCTTTTGTCGATGTCGTTGCGGTGACGGAGAAATCCGAGAACCAGATTTTGCGAGAAAGTCCGGGTCTTTTCGTCCGGAATTTCATCGGCGGGGATATCGGAACGGCCACCAAGGCGGAGCGGTGTGAATGCGCGTTCATTCATGCTTTCGGGAAGAATATTGGAATGGGAGGCGTCTGCGGCCTCTATGATTTCCGTTGCAATCGATCCGTTCCAGAACTCTTCGAAAAAAGCCTCGACCTTTTGTTCCCAAGTTGGATTTGCATCCAGTTGGAAAATCATTTGAACGGCCCATTCGCGGGCCTGCCGGCGTGTAGACATACGACAATCCGAGAAGGGGGTTAGATGGAGCGGGCGAGTGCAGCCATTTCGATGGCGGCGGCAGCGGCATCCCAGCCCTTGTTGCCCATTTTCGTGCCGGCACGTTCGATGGCCTGTTCCAGATTGTTGGCGGTCACGAGTCCACCCGTTACTGGCTTGTCGTATTCCAAGGAAAGCTGCGTCAAGGCGCGAGCCACTTGCTGTTCAATCAAATCCGCGTGCGGAGTCGCTCCTTGAATCACGCATCCCAGTGCCATAACGGCATCAAAAGAGCCGGTTTTGAGCATTCGCTTAAGGGCAAAAGGAATTTCGGAAGCGCCGGGAACCCGAACAAAAACAATATCATCCGAGGCTGCGCCATGCCGTAACAGGCAATCTTCAGCTCCCTTTAGAAGCTGTTCGGTAAAGAAGCTGTTAAAACGGCTAACAGCAATCCCAAATTTCATTCCTTGTGCAGACAGGTTGCCGACAATTTCTTTCATGAGAGGTCTCCTTGACGTGTTCGACAATTCCACCAAAAAACACTCAAAAAATCAAGTCATCGACCGAAATGGCGGCGATCAACACCCGAAAGGAGCCCCGCACGGGTTTATTTGTTTCGCGCAGAGAGTGGCGA
>JBJEVW010000342.1:0-7031 GCA_051884735.1 Kiritimatiellia bacterium
GAGGTTTCATCCTTTTTGAGTTCGTAATGAACCATGAGCGGATGAATGAGCGTACCATTGCGCAGAACATGGTCGGCAAAGCCGGTGGATTCGCCGGGGACGAAGCCTTTCCCGTGGATGACGACATCGCCCGGGAAAGAATAGACGACCATGGAAAGGGGGACAACTCCTTGCGGCGTGAGGCGGCGCGTATGGGAGGTAGCCAGCTTTCGGAGGCCGGCAATCAGTGCGTCTGCGCGGGCGTTTGCCAGTTTGTCGGACGGGTTCAGCTCGATCATCCGGTTGAGCGCGGAAAGGACGACGGACATTTCGCTCAGCACGCAATAATCTGTGTCGCCAGTCCAAGGGCGGCGTTTGGGATAGCGAAGGCCGGTATTCTTTTCCCATCCGGTTTCCAGAAGTTGATTCCGGAGAGAATCTTCGACTTCCTTGCCACGGGGCGTGGCGAGAATTTCTCGGGTACAGGAGATGGCTTCAAACCACGAAGCAATGTATTCGGCATCATCCTGACGGGAGTGTTCCGCAAACGGTTTTCCCGTAAATGGGACGACCTGACCAAATGGAAGAAAATCCAAAGCAGGATCGACAAAACTCGTAAGGTGATCCAAGGAGAGAGAGGCCAGCGCCTGAATATCAAAACGCTTATACTTCAAGGGTGCGGATTTGCGGGAGGGGAGTGTCATGACCGGATGAGCTTTGGGAACGGGAAAGTTATTTTCGCAAAGCACTTTCTGAGGTCCGCCCCCGACAAAAAGGATTCTCTGAAAAAAGCGTTCAAAAGTCAAGTGATATGGAGCTTTTGAAGGCCTTTTCCAGAGAACAGGAGCAAGGAACGGTCTCAACCTGGCAGGAAGACGGAAATGGCTGTCAGGCGAGACGTCTTGCGAGGCGTATCCGGTTTACGCTTTGGTCGTTTTGGTGGGGCATGCGAGATTCGCCAAGAGGTAGACGATGGTTGTAACGACCATGCCATTGACGGCGGGAAGACCCCACTTGCAACCGAAGGAAGCGATCATTCCGCTTGTGTAGAGGGCGGTAACGGAGCCGATTGCCCATGCGAGAACTGCGGGGACGGAAACACCGGCAAACTTCATTTCCTCGATGGCCGCATAGGAGCGCTTCGCGCGGAAGTAGTCGACGATGAGCAGAGCGCCACAGGGCGGAATAAAGGTATTGAGGATGTTCAGCCAGCCGCAGAAGTTGTCGTAGAGCCAAATGGCGGCGAGGGTACCGAGAACACCATTGAAGATGACGATAAAGCGTTTGGGGAAGCCGGTGATGTTGGCAATGCCGAGACCGGATGTATAGAGCGCGTTGTCGTTGGTCGTCCAGATGTTGAGGCCGAGCACGATGATGGCAGGGAGCAGGAGACCCTGGATTTTCAAGACAACGGAGACGTCGTTGGTATTGTAGACCATTGCTCCGGCGGCACCAAAGAAGAACATGAGGGAGTTGCCGATGAAGAAGGCGATGACGGTCGTGATGACGGCGATTTTCGAGCTTTTGGCGAAGCGGGCGAAATCAGGGGTGCAAGAGCCGCCGGAGATGAATGAACCGATGGCGAGGGAGATAGCGGCGGAAGCGGTAAGCGCTTGGTCGGGTTTGGGAATGAAGGAACGAGCGACATCCCATCCGGTTTTGACCGTATCGGTGACAAGTTCGGCGGGCAGGGAATCGAAGAAGAGGGCTCGAATGGCAGAGTAGCAACCGAAGACGGCGATTGCGGGAACCGCCACGAGAGAGATGGTATGGAGCGCCTTAATGCCGAAATAGGCCGATGCGGACATCAGGATGCCGGAGGCAATGGTGAGGATCCAAAGCAGACGAACGGGAATATCCGAGGCGCCGAAGACGGAGCAAGTTGGACCGGCGGCAATCCAAGAGGTTTGAATGGCCGGAACTTCCATCAAAAAGGTCGTTGTGGGGATGGAGAACATTGCGACACCGACACCGAACCATCCGATTTGCGTAAACGCAAGAACAGCGGAGGGAATAAATGCACCATAGCGGCCGAAAACATAGCGGGAGAGCAGGTGAACGGAAAGTCCGGTACGGGCGGCAATATAAGCCAAAAGACCGGTGTACGCGCCGAGGAACAGATTGCCGATGAGAACGGCACCGAAGAACCCTTTCAGAGAAAGTCCATTGCCGAGGGTTGACCCGGTCCACATGGAAGCAGAGAAGAAGGTAAAACCGAGCATGATAACGAACATGGAGAGGAATCCACGCCGTTGGGCGGCAGAAACGCTAGACTGTTCAAAATCGTTGTGAGCCATTGCAGGAAGGATTGTTGGGGTTGATGATGAGAAATTAGGGAGGACGAAAACCGGACCTTGGCGGGCCGGGAAGGGGGATGATGGGAAAAACCCGCCTCGGCGATGGCGTCGAGACGGGTCGGAAAGACTATTGCTTCTTTTTGCGGTCGATGACTTTTTCCATCGCCTGGAGACGTTCGATGCAAAGCGTTTTGAGATTGACGGCAGGGAAGCGTTTCGGGTCTAGACTGGGGAATCGTTCGGCGAGGAGTTGTTCGAATGTCATTCCCTGTTCGGCGAATTGGAGATTTTGGTTCCAGTAGCCGATGACATCAGCGACGTATTCGTAGAGCCAAAATGCCCGGGACCCGGCATCGTAGATGATGCAGCGTTCGATGGGGAAAGAGGGGTTTTCGTATTGGCTTTCGACGAACTCCGGAGCCATGAGTGAACCGAGACGGAGCAAATCGGTTCCGGTAAGACGGACGTGGAGAGGGGTGCTCGATTCAGCAACGGCGAACCGCCCTTCGAGGTAAATCAAGGTCGTCTTTTCGAAACTGGGGAAAATGTCGCGGCACGTCTTGTCGATTTCGGCAAGGATGAGTTCGGCTTGCACTCCGCCGTAGGTAAAGAACACAATGGAGCGGACATCAATCTTCTGTTCTTGCGCCGCTTTCACCAGCTCCTGAAGACCATAACGCAAGGAAGTGCCGGTCGCAACGACATCGCCGATGACGAAAGAGGCACGAGGGGGCAAATAAACTTTTCGGTAGGCATTTTCGGTGATATGCCAAGCATCGGACTCCTTATCGTCGCGAGCCCGCTGCGCCGAGATGAAACTCGTTGTGTGGGCATTCCAGCCGTAGGCATGGGCAAGCGCATCGCGCAGGCCGAAATTCAGACCGCCGCGGAGAATATTGACGACAACGGTCTCCTCTTCCTCCAAATCAAGCGGAAGCGTGCGCAGAATGTCGGTGCAGGCCTGTTTGAGTGCTTCGGTGTAGGCGATACCGGCAACGGTCGGATCGTTGCAGATACGCCGTGTACCCGGCGTAGAAGCCACGAAAGCATCGATGGGAGACTTTTTGAGTTTGTAGATGGCGGCTGATGGTGTCTTGTAGGCTACCTCAAAAGATTCGTCTTCCATGGCTTTGTCGGGTTATTTGTTATGGACTTTTCCCAAGAAATCGCGTGTCCGTTCGTGCTGGGGATGGTCAAAAAGCTGTGCCGGCGCCCCTTCCTCGAGAATGATGCCCCGATCGAGAAACAGGATCCGATCGGCGACTTCGCGGGCGAAGGACATTTCATGCGTGACGACAACCATTGTCATGTGAGCCTGTGCGAGTCCCTTCATCACCTGAAGGACTTCACCGACCATTTCAGGATCGAGTGCAGAAGTCGGTTCATCGAAGAGCATGACTTGCGGTTCCATGGCCAAGGAGCGCACGATGGCAACGCGTTGTTTCTGTCCGCCGGAGAGTTGATTTGGATAAGCATCTGCTTTGGCGGCGAGACCGATTCGTTCAAGGAGCGACATTGCCTTTTGCTTTGCCGTTTCAGGATCGATGCCGCGAATCAAGCAAGGCGCGAAAGTGATGTTCTCCAGAACAGAGAAGTGGGGAAACAAATTGAAGTGCTGAAACACCATTCCCATTTCGGAGCGGTAACGATTGCGATTGGATTCACGCTCGTAGCGGGAAAGGGATTTGTGGGTTCCGTCGGTCTGGAGAGCGCCGCCGGAAACGATTTCCTCGTTGCCAAACCAGATTTTGCCGGAGGTTGGATTTTCGAGGAGGTTCAAGCAGCGCAAAAAAGTGGATTTTCCGCCGCCAGAAGGGCCGACAACAACGACAACTTCGCCTTTTTTGATGGAAGTCGAAATACCATTGAGAACCTGAAGTTTGCCGAAGCTCTTGTGGAGATCTTCGACGCGGATCAGGGTTTCGCCCTTTGACAAAGCCGGTGCGGGCTTGTTGTCCGGTGTCACGGAGATAGGGTCTGGCATGGTCATACGGCACCGTTGCGGTTTAGTTTTGCTTCCAATTTACCGAGCAGCCAGGTAAAGAGGATGACGATGGACAGGTAGATGGCAGCCACGGCGAGAAAGGGCATGAAAGCATCGTAGGTTTGGCTGCGGATGATGTCACCGCCTTTGGTCAGATCCGGCAAAGCAATATAGCCGGCAATCGAGGTATCCTTGAGCAAGGTAATAAATTCGTTGCCGAGAGCAGGGAGAACGTTTCGAACCGCTTGCGGCAGGACAATGTACCGGAGCGTCTGGAGATAGGAAAGCCCGAGAGAGCGTCCAGCCTCCATTTGCCCGTTGTCGATGGAGGAAATGCCGGAGCGGATGACTTCGGCGACATACGCGCCGGAGTTCAGCGAGAAAGCGATAATTGCCACAATAATCTTTTCCCGGATCTGCGAGAAGATTACAAAATAGGCAATCAAGAGCTGGACAACCATCGGCGTGCCGCGGATTACGGTAAGGTAAATCTTGCAGATGCCGTTCAGCAGACCGAGGTTGTGGCGTTTTTCATGGGTTGTCCGGACAATGGCGATAAAGAAGCCGATACAGGCACCAAAAAAGACGGCACTGAGGGCGACTTCGATTGTAATGACCAAACCATCGGTCAAGTAGCGCCAACGTTCATCCTTGATGAAGTTGAGCACAAATTTATTGCGCATCGTCTGGCACCAACCGGAGATACCCTGTTTGAGGGATTCAAATTGGGAATCCGAGAGCGGTTTGTCGGCTTGCGCGCCCGCCGGGAGTGCGGCGGGTGCGGCGACCGTCTCGGCGGCTGCGGAGACGGCGGGTACGGTAGCCGGAGTTTGATCTCCAAGGGAGCCGATTCCAGTGCCGATAAGTGCAAAAACGAGAGCCAAAGCAAAGATGCTTTGGCGCCCGTGTGTGTGGGAGGAAGAATTTACCTTACGAGAGAACATGTTTTGGTTTTGGACTTATCGGCACGGAACGGAAACGAGCGAGGGCGGACGATTAGGCCGCAGGTTCGGCTTCGGTTGCGGCTTCGGTTGCCTTGGTGTGCTTTTCCATGAGTGCCTTGATTTCGCCCTTTTCCAGCATCTCTTCGATGACCTTGTTGATGGTTTCGAGGAGTTTGGCATTGCCCTTCCGGACAGCGATCGCGTATTCCTCGACGGTCAGCGGAGTCTCGAGAATCTTGAGATCGGCCTTGTCGGCGATGAAGTTCTTTGCGGGTGCTTCATCGATGACGACGGCATCGACACGGCCGACCTGCATGGCGGAGATGGCGATGGCAGCATTGTCGAAGCGTTCGGGATCGCCATAGTTGGCGGTCATGAACGTATCGCCGGTGGTGCCGGATTGGACGCCGATTTTCTTTCCCTTGAGGTCATCTGCGCCCTTGATGGAGGAGGTGAGGGGGACGATAATCACCTGAGCGGCATCGCGGTAGTAGGGGATGGAGAAATCGACGGATTCCTTGCGATCTTCGGTAACCGTGATGCCAGCGGCGGCCCAGTCGGCCTTTCCGGTCGTAACGGCGGGAATGACGGAATCGAATTTCATGTCTTCGACTTTGAGGGTCTTTCCGAGCGCTTTTGCGATAGCGGTCGAGATGTCGATATCGACACCGGCGAATTGGTCATTGACGCGGTATTCGTAGGGAGGGAACGTGGCCTCGGTTGCCATGGTGACAACGGATTCATCGACATTGGCTTGACGGGAGCAACCCATCATGCAAGAGAGCGCGGCGACGGCGAGCGAGAAGGAAAGCTTGGTCTTCATGATTTTGTTTTCAAATAGAAAAAAGGGGGGGGAGGCAAGCTCGAAACACGAGTATCCGTTCGTGCTTGCGGATAAATGGAGATTAATCGGCGGAGGGCATTTCAGCGCGCCACTTCTTGAGAGAAGCTTCAAGGGAGCCATCGGCTTTCATGCGTTCGATGACCTTGTTGGCGGCTTCGACAAGCGGGCTGCCCTTTTTGAAGGCAATCGCGTATTCCTCTTCGGTGAGGAGTTCGGGCAGGATCATGATCGAGTCATCGTTTTTCGCCATGGCGTATGCAGGATCCTGATCGCAGACAACGGCATCGACGCGTTTGGCGCGGAGAGCCTGAACGGCGAGCGGTGCATTTTCGTAACGATCCGGCTCGCAGATATTCTGGGTGACATAGATGTCGGATGTGGAAGAGGACTGGACACCGATGGTCTTCCCCTTGAGTTCGGCCGCGTTTGCGATGGGAGCTTCCTTGCGGCAGACGATGACAAGACCGGTCTTGACAAACGGAACGGAGAAATCGACATTCTTTTTGCGGTCTTCTGTAACCGTGATGCCGGAGGCGGCGAAATCGGCTTTGCCGGCCTGGACGCACGGGATCACGGAATCGAACTTCATGTCTTCCATTTTGAGAGGACGGCCGAGTTCTTTCGCGATTTCTTTGACGATGTCGACCTCGATGCCGACGATTTCGTCACCCTGGCGGAATTCATAGGGTGGAAATGTGGCTTCCGTCACCATGTAGAGAACCTCGTCCTTACTCTGCGAACCGCATCCGACGAGGAGAGCGGAGAGAAGGGCGATGGAGAAGAGAGATAGGATTCTAGTTTTCATTGTTGAATGGCAAGTCAATGCCGGGGGTTGGTATTTTGCGGTTCACCTGCGGTAGGCAGGCCTGCAAAATTTCGTGTAATTCTACCCTATCCATGTGACAGTGGCAAGTAACTTCTTTGCCTTCACCCTTATCCCGGAAAAATCCGGGATAAATGATCCCAGATTTTCAATTTCGCTT
>JBJEVW010000343.1:0-7019 GCA_051884735.1 Kiritimatiellia bacterium
CCAGTGTGATGCGGGCGCGTCCTTTGGTCATATCGCACCCATCGGCGACCAAGATCAATCCGGCCTCCAGGGAGTGGATTTTCATGGTTCCCATGTGGCCGAATATGCCTTCGGTGGCGATGGAGCGGATGGCCACGCGGCGAAGCAAATCGTTTGGGAGGACACGTTTGAGGGCATGATTGATTGCGGGCTGGGCGAGAATGACGGAAAGGTGTTCGTGTTCCTGACGAGAAACGGTCATACCGAGATCATGCAAGAGTGCGGCAAGGAAGACACCGCAAACACTATCCTCGAATGAGCCCGCTTCGTCTTGCTCAAGGCTCGTCTTGATGCCGGCCTCATGAAGCAGGTTGAGCATGGTAAGCGCATTGAGGGCGACCATCCGCATGTGGACGGGACCGTGGTCATTGTATCCAAGGCGGCGAATCGAGACAATGTTCGCGTACTCTTGGGTGGCTTGCAGCTCGACATCGGCAAAGAGTTCCTTTGCGAGCGCCAAGGGAAGCGGAAGATCGCCTATTTCCCGCAAAATGGCGCGTTCAAGCGAGATTTCTTTTGGTGATTTCATACAAAATTGAGATGAAGAATCGAGATTGGGTCAACGGGCCGGAGAACGACAGGCCGGTTATCCAGGAAACCATAGACCGGGATGGAGGACGGATTGACAAGACAGGTGCCGTCGCGCGTTCCCGTGAAACCTAGGGAGAAGGGGTCGCCGCATTTTGGAGCGCGTTCACCGAAGCCGCAAAGGGGGCGGTTTTCGTGGTTGAGCGGGAGCGGCGAGTCTTTGAACCAGAAGAGATTCCGCACGGAACGGATGTAATCGTGCAATTCAAGGTTGGTTGCGCGCCAGATTTCCGGATGAGGGGCGAGAAGAGAGCAGAATTCCTCCATGACATTCCAGTTGTTCCGCCGGGGAAACTCAAAAGAATGTCCCCAGGCATAGAACAAAATCGGGGATGTCGGCTTTTCATCGAGAAACTTTTGACCGAGTTCGCAGAGCGACATGCCATCACGACCGTTATGGTGCGAAGTGGCGCCCCAAGCGAGAAATTCGGTCGGAATCGAAAAAAGATCGTCGTTGTTGATGATGCGAGCGTAGACGATCCCGCAAGCGGTCAGAATGGCGTCGCCAATCTTGCTTTTCGAGTGTTCGCCGCACGGGTAGGCGCTACCGACAATCGGGCGATGGAAGACGGACTCCAGTTCCTTCCGGCAACGGAGGACATCCTCAAGAACGGCGGCCGGTGTAACGGCGTTCCAGGTTTCGTGTCCGCAACCATGAACCGTCACTTCGTGCCCGGCGTAGCGTTTGGGCAGATCCTGCAAGGAAAGCTGTCCGGCGACCGGCTGTTTTGGGAAACGATCGGTATTGAGATTAAACGATCCTTTGAACCGGTGGCGATTCAGGATTTCCAGCAAGGGGGCGTCTTCTGGAGCTCCATCATCGTAGGAGAATGTGATCGCCTTCAACAAATGGTTGGGAAAGGTTGGCCGGAAGACTTGGTTTTCCTTCAATTCGAGCACATCGAATCCATCAGGCGCAGGCGGGCACGAAAGAAGCGTTTCCGACGGCAAGCGGAGGCGGTTTCCTGGACGGATCGAAACAGGGAACGTGTCGGGGGCTGCACCATGGTTATTCCCGTAGGTTGCGGTCAGTTCGCACGCCGAAAGATTTTCCACAATCGCGCGATCGGTTGTTGTGCGCAAAGACTGGAATGCGAGGAATTGCGCTTGCAAGGCGGCCAGTGGAAGGTGGGCGCAACCATGGATACGGCTCATGCGCTCGAGTTTTTTCTCGATTGGTGCGGAGCCTTTTTGGAGCTCACTCGTATAAGCCGTCAAGATCATGGCGCGGATCGTACCGCCCCACGAATCATTTTCATAGGCGTCGAGCACGGCGTCGGAAACAGACTGAATGCTTGCCAGAGGATTCCACTTTACGAGATTCCGTTGCGGAAATTTGCATTCGGGATTACCGAAGGATGGCGAGAGAACATAGGCAAAGCCGTCCTCCCCTACCGAAGAAGGCGTCTCGCCATTGTTAGCGGAGGTCGTGCAAGCGCAACGTCCAAAGACCGGACGGTTCAAGCGCTTCTCCAATGTAGCACGTTGTTGCGCGGTCTCACCATCGGTTTGAAGGAGGGCGACCTCGTGTCCGGAAAATAGATCGGCCAAATTCCCCTTTGCATCGTGGAAAACAAAGAAAGTGCCGACGAGGCGGTATCGGTTCAGCAGTTCGACGGCATTCGAAGCGGTCCCGATGTCATCGACGAGAAAGACGGGGGTAATCGCCTTTCGTGCATGATTCGAAAATGTAAAATAAAGGTCTTTCATGAAAACGTCAGAATATTTGTTTTTTGCCAAGAGGAGGCATGGACAAGTTTCCCTTGGGACAAAAACTTTTTTTCAAAATCGGTTTGTTCGTCTTCGGACCGGCGGTAGGCTGGAACGGAGGCGAAACGGCTGTCATCCTCCATGACAGACACCATTTGGCGGAAGTAGGGCTCATTATCGGTAGCGGCATGCAGAAAGCCGCCGGGAATCAAAAGCCGATAAAGAAGATCAATGACAGGCTTGCGAAAGATTCGGTTTCGGGCGTGGCGATCTTTGGGCCATGGATCCGGAAAGAGAATGAAAATCGCCGAGATGGATTCTTTTGGGATGCAGTATTCGAGGGCATAGCGAGCTTCCCCGATCAGGTAGGCGAGATTGACGATGCCCAGCTTGCGCGCCAAGACGTCGGAACGGGCGACACGGGCGTCATCCTGTTCGATGCCCAAGAGACGAATATGCGGATTGGCGAGGGCGTGCGCACGGCTGAAACGGCCATAGCCGCAACCGACGTCCAATTCGACGGGGACACCATCTTCGGCGGCCTTTTTGAAAAAAGCCCGCACGGCGCAGTTTGCGCCGTTGCAGGTCGGCAACGGAGGAAGATGGCGCTCCAGGCGCTCCTTCATTCGGGAATCGGGGCGAATGATGTCGCAGAGATTCGTCCGAAGTTCAAGCGTCGGCGGCAAAGCGGGATCATTTTGAAGCGCAATTGCGCGGCGAACATTGCGGTCGCGAGGCATATTGATTGTCGGGAAATGCGATTAGTTGAATTCACGGAATGCGGAACGGGACTTTCCGGGGCGGAGCGGCTTGGAAAATGTTGCCGACGATACGGTCTTCCGGTTGGCGTTTCGCTTCTGTTTGTCCGCGTGTTTTTTCTTCTTTTCGGACTGGCGTCTGGCCTTGCTTTCCCGCAAGATTTCGTCCTTTGTCTTTTTGGACGTGTCACGGACGGGACGTCCATTCAACGGACCGAAATCGGTGTTTTTGCGAGGCTTGCGTTCGCGGCTGACGGGAACGTCGCCAAGCGTCTGCAAGGCGGGATCGAGATGCGGGCCATCGCCTATGACCTCCAAGACAGAGAAATCGATGTGCCGGCTCTCATATTCCACATGCGTGACAATCACGCGGACACGTGTACCAGATCCGATGTCCCATCCATCACCGGAGAGACGTTGACGGAATCCGTTGTAGCGAAGGATTTTGTCGGCAAATTGGGAGAGATGCGCCATTCCGGCGATTTGCAGAGCGGGGATCTCGATAAAAGCGCCATAATCGGTCACATTGACAACGACCCCGTCGAAGACGGACGGCATGTGTTCTTGCAGTCTTTTTTCAAGAAAACGGTACTTCTTGATTTCGAGCAAATCGCGTTCGGCTTTTGCGGCATTGAATTCGGTTTTCGTCGAGGAGAAGGCGATGGAGCGGAGTTCGGTCCGGGAAGGCTGGCGGGCGTAGTCGCCGGTGAGGGCAAGGGCAAGTTGCCGATGAGCGATAAGATCGGGATATCGGCGGATGGGGGACGTGAAGTGCGAATAGTAGCGTTTGGCGAGACCGAAATGCCCTTCGTTGTCTGCGCTGTACTCTGCGCGTTTCATGGCACGGAGAACAATGGACGAGACAAAGTATTCCAGCCCTGTATTTCGCACGGCTCGAAGGAGCCGGACGATGTGTCCGGGGTTGGACAGGTCGCCCGCATGGACGCCGATTGCATCCAGTTTTTCGGAAAGTTCCTCGAGTTTTTCCGGATTTGGGGTATCGTGGAAACGACAGAGGTGGGGAATCTTCCGATGGGCAAGTTCGAGGGCGACGGCTTCGTTTGCCGCAATCATGGCTTCCTCGACCAATTCGTGGGCGACATTATGCTCGGTTGGCAGGATAGAGCTGACCTCGCCATTGGAATCGAGAATGAGCCGAGGCTCGTTCGAGGTAAGGTCGAGTGAAAAGCGGTCGAAGCGATTTTTGCGAAGTTGTTGCGCGAGGGAATGGAGCGATAGAATCAGCTGCCGGATTTCTTCCGGGACCCCAGCGGGTGCCTTTCCATCGCTTTCGATGATCTGCAAGGCCTCATCGTAAGTCATCCGCCGGGAGGAGCGGATGATCGAGCGTGAAAAGCTGCGTGCGATTGGATTTCCGCGTTGATCGAACGTAATGAAGACCGTGAAGGCAAGGCGATCCTCGCCTTGGACGAGAGAGCAGACGCCGTTTGACAGTTGCTCGGGGAGCATGGGGAGCACGTGATCGATCAAATAGACGCTTGTGCCGCGTTTGCGGGCCTCGGTATCGAGAGCCGAACCTTCTCGCACAAAGTGGCTGACATCGGCGATATGGACACCGAGAACCAGGTGGCCGTTTTCGTCGCTTTTGACAGAGAGGGCGTCATCGTAGTCTCGAGCCGTGGCCGGATCGATTGTGACGATGCGTTCCTTTCGCAAATCAAGCCGATCGTTGCCAACGTCACGAAGACGGGAAGAGACGCTTTGTGCTTCTCGCAGCACCTCTTCGGGAAACTCATTGGGAAGATGGTATGCCTTTTCGATCGCGAGCGTATCGAGGGAAGGATTGTCGGCGGCGCCGATGACGCCAACGATTTCGGCATCCGGATTGAGGTAGGGATTGTCCCATGCGGAAAAACGGACGACAATGCGGTCGCCCTCTTTGGCGGTGCCGGGGCGTGGAATATTGAACGTCCGGTTCCCGAACGGCAACAGCGGATAGGCGGTCCAATGCTTTCCTTCGCGATGCAGGGTACAGACGATATCCTGCGGATCGCGCGAGAGAACGCGCAGAATGCGACCGGTGGAACGTCCGCCGGGGTGCTTTGGGGGGATCAGTTGGATTTCGACTGAATCCCCCGGAAGGGAAGTACCGATATCTTCCTCCGGGACAAGGACGTCCGGTCCGCCTTCCTCGGGGGTGACAAACCCGACGCCACTTCTGGCGAGGGAGAGCGTCCCGATGAGCCGAGAAGAAAACGGAGAGCTTTTATAGTCCGCTATTGTACGGCGTTTTGTATGTGGACCGCGGTCGCTATTTCCTTGCATGACACATCTTCCTAATAAGTAAACAAAATCGACGGATAGACGATTGCTTCGGCAACCGTTGATCCGTCGAGAGCGGAAACGCCGTTTTTCGGTTTACGGAGCCGAAGGAGAGTTCTTTGCGGAATTATCCTTAGAATCCAACTTCCGGTCAATCACAAAGAGAATGACGGTAGGCAGGATAGCGAGAAAGTAGCGGGTAAAGAAACGACCGAAAGGAAGTTTCCCTGCGGCATCCCGCAGAACCGAGAAATCTGCGAAAACGGCATAAATGCAGATTACGGCGAGAAGGAGGGCGATCGCGGCGAACTTTGCACCGCGCCAAGGCGTGAGATCGACGGCTTTCACGTCTTGATGAACGAATGCGGTCCGGCGCGGTTTGGCGATTCGCACGAGGAGCATTGCGTCAAGAATGACGAGGAAGGAGAGGCCAACGAAGTGATAATCGCCGATTGCGGCAACGATATCGCAATGCGGAATGTGCGGAAGAATGAAGTATCCGGCGCAAATCATCAAAATGCCTCCGGCAAGACCGAAGACGGCGGCGGATTCCGGCGTGCGTTTGGAGAGAAGTCCGAGGAGAACGACGGCAAAGATGGGAATGAAATAGATGGCATTCATCTTCTGGAGATAATCGAAGATGGAGGGGGCCTTGCTCAACAGGGGGGCGACGCACATGGCGCAAACCGCAATGACGAGACCGAAGTATTTGCCGGCTCGGACGACGGCGAGATCCGGGGCGTCCTTGCAGATGAAGCGTTTGTAGATGCCAAGGGAGAAGAGCGTACAGGTTGAATTCAGCGCCGAGTTGAAGCTGGAAAGAACGGCACCGGCCATGACGGCGGCAAAGAATCCGGTCAGCCAAGGCGGCAAGACTGTGCGGACAAAATCGCCGTACGCATGATCGGAAAGAAATTCGCCTGTTTCGGGATTGATGGAACTAGCCACCGTTTGGAGGGCGCCGTGCCGGAAGAGGAAGAATGCCATGATGCCGGGGAGGACGAGATAGAGGGGGCCGATCAGTTTGAGAAGCCCCGTCAGCAGCACGCCTTTTTGGCCTTCCTTGAGCGAAGAAGCGGCAAGGGTTCGCTGAATGATTTGCTGATTGGTGCACCAGTAGAACAGGTTAATGAGAACGATGCCCGTAAAGATTTGCATGAAGGGAGCCAAAGAACCATCCGGGCCAATCGAGTTCAAGTGTCCGGCAATATCGGTTCCGAGGTTGGAAAGCCCCCGGACAATGGAGGGAGCGGAATTTGCAACGGCAGAGGCACTGCCGGTTGCGGAAAGATCGATTTTCCCGCAGACGCGGAGGCCAAAGAACGTAATCATCAAACCGCCCGTCAGGAGCCCGATTCCATTCAGCAAATCGGAAACCACGATTGAGCGCAAACCGCCGAAAAGGGCGTAGATCGATCCAATGATGCCGATGACCCAAATCATGGTCCACAGGAGCGTTGTCGGATTGGATATGCCTGTCAAGGTTCCCATGTCCAAAATCCCGTTCATGCCGACCGCGCCCGTATAGAGAATGATCGGGAGAAGCTGGAACATATAAGCCAAGAGGAAGACGACATTGCAGATGGCTTGCGCTTTTCCGCCGAAGCGGATATCGAGAAATTCTGGAACCGTTGTAATGCC
>JBJEVW010000344.1:0-6992 GCA_051884735.1 Kiritimatiellia bacterium
ACAAGTCGACGTTGTTCAGGTTGTCGTTGAAATTGTCGATCGTTTTTTTGACACATTGTTGAAATCGACGAGGATATACGAGCGGTATTCCCTTTCGCCAAAACGTTTGGCTATTGTCGATTTGCCGACCCGGCGGGCGCCTTCTATCAGAAGAGCGGTTTTGCCGCCGGACGTTTATTTCCATTCGACTAGCTTGTCGTATGCCTTTCGCTTTATTTCCATCATGGACCTTATTTCCAAATGCGAAGATTGTTGCCTGAAATACAGGATGCGCAAGGTAAAATATAGACAGAAACGGCAATTTACGCAAGTACGTCCCCAAAAACAGACACTTCCGGGTGAAATGGAAACTCGCTTGACGGGAGGGAGGATTTTTTCTATACTTCGCCCCTCATTTTGAATGCATTCCCTTAGGAGAACATTTTTACCATGAAGCAGGTCTATCAACCCTCCAAACTCAAGCGTGTCCGTAAAATCGGTTTCCGTGCCCGCATGGCCACGGCTGGTGGTCGTCTGGTTTTGAAGCGTCGCCGTCAAAAGGGGCGTGTCCGTTTGACGCAGGTCTAAGTCATCTTCTCTTCCCCTTGCAGTTCGGCGGACCCGGATGAAAAACGGAGCCGATAGCAAACCTGAGGAAAGGACCGTTGGGGGCGATATTACCCGGCGGTCTCTTTTTGCGTATGGTTCCTCGCGGAGAATACCGACCAGAAATGGATATGAGGCTGTCTTTTCGGAAGGAGAGAAGATTGCGGGCCGTTTGGTGGTTGCCTGGATTCTGCCGACGCGGAATGAAGAATTCCGGTTGGGACCGATTGCCGCGAAGCGCACGTTTCGCCATGCGGTTGAACGCAACAGGGCGCGACGGTTGATGCGGGAAGCATTTCGGCGTTTACGGCCCTCCTTTTGCAGTGGCAATTGGGATCTCGTATTGGTTGGGCGCAAAGGTTTGCTGACGGCATCTTCGACGGACGTGTTGCAGGATTTGCGGCGCATTTTGATGCGGCGCTCTCTGATTGCGGATGGTGAAGCCGGACGTTGCGATGGAAAGGGGAAAGGAGAAAAGCCGTGCAGATAAAAGGTTTGTTGCTTCTTCCGAGGAAGGGTGGCATTTTGCTGATTCGCGGCTACCAGATTGTTCTTTCGCCTCTTTTTTCGGGAGTATGCCGTTTTCAGCCTTCCTGCAGTCATTATGGCATAGAGGCATTGGAACGGTTTGGATTAATCAAGGGGACATGGTTGACGGTGTGGCGCATTTTGCGTTGCAATCCGTTTGGCGGAAAAGGGTATGATCCCGTTCCGGCGGAGTGGCCCGGTTTTTTTGGATATCATCAATATGAACAGAAACGATAAAATCATTGTTGCCGTACTGGCACTTTTGCTCTGTCTGAGTTTTTGGCAGACCAAGCAGTATCAGGATGCCCAGCGCAAGTATGCCGAGGAGCATCCGGAGGCGTTTGCGGCGGAACGGACGGAAGCGGCAGCGGAGCAGCCGGCTGCGCTTCCGGCGAATTCGGAAACGGCACTTTCGGCTGCACCGGAGCATGAAGCGGGGGAAAACGCCGATGCGGCGGGTTCCGTGATTCAGCCGACGAACGTACCGGAAACGACGGCGGTTTTGAGCAACGATGTCGTGCAGATTACCTTGACCAGCAAGGGAGGCGCGATCCGGCATGCGGTTTTGACGGGCTACAAGCGGACGCAGGATTCGTCCGGCGATGATTTTGTCGAGTACGATTTTTCGGACGATCCGACATTGGCCTTGGAGCGGTTTCCGGGTTTTTGGAAGCAAGCGGATTACACCCTCGAGAAAGAGTCCGACACGGTAGCCCGTTTGACGGCCTCGGTGCCGGGCGGATTTTCGCTCATGCGCACCTTCACGCTGGACGGCTACCGCGTTTCGTTCAAGGACAGTTTCGTCAACCAATCGGAAACGCCGTTGGAAAAGCCGGCGTACAATCTGGTTGTCGGGGCGATGAATGCCAACGGATCCGCCGCCACGAACACGCCGGTTGATTTCGGCATTGATTTGCACATGGGAGCCGGCGGGAAGTGGAAAACGCTCGAGCAGAATCTCGCGCAGGGATTTGACAAGGCGGCGCCTTCCTTTGCCGGGCTTTACGGCGGAGATGGCGGCGGTTGTTCGGCGGTACGCCTGTCGCCGTCGGCTCCTGTCACGGCGAAGGGCAGTTATACAGCGAATTCGGACTGGGTTTCGGTGCGCGACCGTTTCTTCGTATCGGTACTCAAGCCGGAAGGGAGCCGGTATTTCACGGCTGTGGAAACGCGTTTGAGCCGCGACATGGATGCCCCGATCGGGTCTTTGAAACTGCGTTCGGCCGGTGCGGCGATGCAGGTGCCTGCGGAAACGGTTGCACCTGGCGCCACGTCGGTCTTTGAAGGTACCCTTTATCTGGGTCCGCGCAAGCTATCCGAGCTTCGGACGCTGGGGCCGGATTGTTCCGACATCATGCATTTCGGCACGTGGGGGCTGTTCTGCCGGCTGCTATTGGATTTGTTGAATTTCATTTACCGGTTCATTCCGAATTACGGCTGGACGATTATCGTGATGACGATTTTGGTTCGCATGGTGCTTTTCCCGCTCAATCGCAAGAGCATGAACAGCATGCGCAAGATGTCGGAGATCCAGCCGCTCATGAAAGAGCTCCAAGAGAAATACAAGGACGATCCGAAGAAGCTGCAGCAGGAGCAGATGCTGCTTTTCCAGAAGTACAAGGTCAATCCGATGAGCGGCTGTCTGCCGATGCTCATTCAGCTGCCGATTTTCATTGCACTCTTCACGG
Organism: Kiritimatiellia bacterium; assembly: GCA_051884735.1. Classification (GTDB taxonomy): domain Bacteria; phylum Verrucomicrobiota; class Kiritimatiellia; order RFP12; family UBA3636; genus JAEDLN01. Next base: position 2,802 of record JBJEVW010000344.1, read on the forward strand.
TGTTGCGCTCCTGTGTCGAGCTTCGCTATGCGGGCTTCCTGTGGATCAGCGATTTGTCGGCCCCGGAAAATCTCTTTATCGACACGATTGGATTCCCGATCAACATTCTGCCGATCACGATGGCCATCACGATGACCTTGCAGAGTGCATTGACGCCTTCGACGGGCGATGCCTCGCAAAAGAAGATGATGACCATTTTCATGCCGGTCATGATGTTGTTGATGTGCTACAACTTCCCGTCGGCGCTCGGTCTGTACTGGACGGTTTCGCAAGGCCTCGCCATTTTTGGCATGTATCTTGCGAAGCGCACCAAGAAAGGCGGATCGCAAGGAGGCGTATTCACGCAAAAAGACGGATCGGTTGTGATTCCGCCGCCGCGGGAGACGCGCCAGATGCGGCGCGAGCGCGAGCGCAGCGGCGAGCCGCGGTAACGAGTCGAATTGTTTTGCAACACGACTTGGACTCGTGGTAGACTTCGGCGACGTGTGAGTGACACCGTCGCCGAAATTTTCGGCAGATTTCCGTATCAAGAGAAAGTATTGACATGTCCGGTTCAGAAGCGAGCAAAAAGAGCAGTTTACGGAAAGAGGATTTGCGGACATTCCGCCGATTGCTGGAGTATGCCCGTCCGTATTGGGCGCGGTTGCTCATCGGCGCGATTGCATCGGCCTTTGGCGGCGGCTCGATTGTGGCGATGTTCATCGGTGCGCAGAAGTTGCTCACCTTTTTGCTGGACAACCGTCCGCAGTGGATGGAAACGGCACCATTGTCGGCTCCGGCGGCACCCGGGAACGGCGAACCGGAGCTTTCTGCCGAAGATGCGGCCTTGCGGGAGGTGGCGGATGCGGCCGTAAGGGCTGCGGAAGTTACGGAATCCGCTACCGGACATGAGGCGAACGAAGAAGCGCAAAAAGGAAGCCTTTCCCGGAAGAGCGACTTTGTCCAGCGCATGGCGGGCAAGGCGGCGGGGAGTCTGTTGGACAAGGAGGCTCTTGCCAGGCTCAAGGGATCGGGGCTTGGAATGCTGGTGACGGCGTGCCTGATGCTGTTGCTCTTCATTGTCGTCAATTCGCTTGCGCAGTTTGTCAGCATGTATTGTTTGCGGTGGGTCGGCGAGCGCGTGGTGATGGATTTGCGCGTAAAGCTGTTCACGCATTTGCAGAAGCTTTCGCTTTCGTTCTACACCTCGTCCCGTGGCGGCGACATGATTTCGCGCACGGTTGCGGACACGCAGTTGTTGCAGAGCACGGTATCCAATGTCATCACGGACGCGATTCGCGAACCGCTGAAATTCGTGATGGTGCTCGGGTTCATTCTGTTGTTGGAATGGCGTCTGGCACTTGTTTCGATCGTGTTGTTGCCGACGGTGATTGCGCCGATCATCTTCATCGGGCGCAAGTTGCGCCGGATCAGTCGCGAAGGGCAGAAGCGTCTGGCGGAGCTGACCTCGGTGATGAAGGAGGCGTTTGACGGCGTGACCGTCGTGAAAGCCTTTGGACAGGAGGAGCGGGAAGAAGCGCGATTTTCGAAGTTGTGCTACGGATTTTTCCGTCAGATGGTTCGGGCGACGAAAGCGAAGAGTTTGAACGATCCGATTTCCCACACGATTGGCGGCATTGGCGGCATGGCTGTGTTGATTTATGCGGTTGTGGCGCAGATGCCGATTGAGGAGTGCGTCGTTTTCGCGTGTGCAATCTGGGCATTGTACGAGCCCATCAAAAAGATGGGACGCATTTCGATGGAGATTCAGCAGAGTTCCGGTGCGGCGGATCGCGTTTTCGAGATCATGGATACGCCTGTGAAGATTTCGGACTCGCCCGGAGCGAAACTCTTGGATACGAAATTGGAGACGATCGAGTTCCGGGATGTGGAATTCCGCTATGGCGAAAAGTCGGTTTTCGACAAAATGAACCTAACGATCCGTGCGGGCGAGAGTTTGGCGATTGTGGGTCCGTCCGGCGGCGGCAAGACGACGCTTGTCGCGCTGTTGTTGCGTTTTTTCGATCCGCAAGGCGGAGGCATTTTCCGCAACGGGGTGAATTTGCGGGATTTGTCGATTGAATCGCTCCGAGGGCATATCGGGCTCGTGTTGCAGGATACGTTTCTGTTCAACGAGTCGATTGCGGAGAACATTGCGTACGGGAATCCGGATGCGACGCGCGAAGAAATCATTGCGGCGGCCAAGGCGGCGCATGCGCACGAATTCATTCTCGCGAAGGAAAACGGCTATGATACGTTGGTCGGAGAGCGTGGCGGTTCGCTTTCGGGCGGGCAGCGTCAGCGCATTGCCATTGCCCGGGCGCTTGTCCGGCATCCGGAGATTTTGATTCTCGATGAGGCCACCTCGGCATTGGACACCGATTCGGAGCGTGCCGTGCAGGCGGCTATTGATGAATTGATGAACAAAATGACGGTTGTTGTGATTGCGCACCGGCTTTCGACGATTGCCAAGTGCGACCATGTAGCGGTGCTGGCGAACGGCGGTGTGGCGGAGTATGGTACGAAGGAGACTTTGTTGCAGAATACGCATGGCATTTTCACGCATTTGCACCATTTGCAATTTGGCGAATCCGCTCATTCGTGATGGGCGTGCGACAGGAGTAAAGGAGATTCATGGAGGCGGCGATGGGGCAGCATTCCGGAAAAGCCGGCAAGCATGGATTTTCGAGGGCGGTCAGACGGATCAAGGAAGTCCTTCTCGCGATTCCGGAGATTTTACTCTTGGGGCTTGGCGTGGCGGTGGTTTGTCCTCTTCCGCGAGCGGCGGAGCGCTGGCTGGGGCGCGTGGTCGGGCTGAGCTTTTTCCGGTTTCACCGGAAGTACCGCTCCATCGCCCGCCAAAATGTGGAGATTGTCTTTGGGGACCGGTTGACGGAGAAGGAGAAGACGGATTTCATCCGGACGTGTTTTCTGCATGCCGGTCAAGTTGTTTTGGATTACTTTTGGTTTTCGTGTCGTGTCTCCAAGCGAGTCGCGACCTACTGTGAATTTGGCGATGAAACGAGTCGCCGCTGGGTAACGGAGCGTTTTCCCGGCATTTTTTGCACGGCTCATTTCGGCAACTGGGAATTAGGCGGGCATTTCATTTCGGAGCATGGCCGGCATTTGTCGAGTGTCTTCAAACCGATTGGCGGCAATGCGGTATCGAAGATGTTGCTGCATTTCCGGGGATCGAGCGGGCAGCATGTGATTGAGCGGAAGGGTGCGATGACGGGCATCATACGGGCCTTGCGGGCAAATGCGGTTGTAGCGCTTTTGCTGGACCAACATACGGAGTTGAAGGATGGCGGCATTTATCTGGAATTCTTTGGACTGCCGGCGACCTTTTCGCAATCGGTCGGCGTTTTGTCGCATCGTCTCAAGGTTCCGGTTTTGATTGCGGCCATGGTTTACGATGGAGCGCGCGATCGTTATGTGATGCGGGCGATTCGGGAACTATCTGCCGAACAGACCAGAGAGATGACGCCAGAGGCGATTACCTGTGCGATTCGGGATGGGTTCGAAGAGATGATTCGCCGCTGGCCTTCCCAGTGGCTTTGGATGTATCGCAGATGGAAGCGTTACCGGTTGTGCGATGATGGCACGCGTTTTCCGGCGTATGCGCGGCTGGATGATTATTCCACGATGGATACGCCGTGTTTGCCGAGCGAGAAAGCGGGACTGGGGAGAGTTGTAAACAGGTAGAACAGGATTTTTCCCGGCGCGGGAAAGCCACAAAGAATATCGAGTTTTTAGGGGTTTCGAGGGCACGCGAGGACAAAATCACGAAGGTCGGGAGTCCCGAGTGGCGAGCCGCCACGGGCGATTTATCTCGGCCGAGCGATTTTAACCACAAAGGAACACAAAGACATGTGTGCAGGAGGGATAGGAACACAAAGGTGGCGAAGCGCCACCATTGTGTGTATTTGTCGAGCGTCCTTGCCGAGACCTCCTCATCTTTTTGTTTTATGCGGACAAAGATTGGGACAACTGGGACGGATAGGACTTTTGGAATCGTTTTCACGTACCCTTGTCCATCGGAACCCAAAAATTCCATCCTATCTGAAAACATTCCCTGTTCCCCCTCCACTTGGAAAAGTCTGCGGTCTATTGCGAGACGGAGAAACAATCGTTGAGCCTTTGTTTACAAGGGTCGACACGTTCCCGGAGAATTCATCTCGAGAACAGGGATAAGGGTGCGGGTGTTTTGAT
>JBJEVW010000345.1:0-6988 GCA_051884735.1 Kiritimatiellia bacterium
CCGGCCCCACTTGCCCCAAGTGCACGAATTTTGTAGAATCGGTTAGTTATTTTCTGCAAGGAGAGAAGTCATGTCTTACGAAGTCATCGCACGCAAATGGCGCCCCCAATCCTTCGATACCGTCGTGGGCCAAGACCACGTCGTGCGCACCCTCCGTAATGCAATCGATTCCGGCCGTATTGCACAAGCCTACTTGTTCGCCGGACCGCGCGGCACCGGAAAAACCACCCTTGCCCGGCTCTTCGCCCGCGCCCTCAACTGCAAGGACGGCCCGACCGTCCATCCGTGCGGTCAATGCCCCGCCTGCAAAGCCATCATGGATGGCACCTCGTTCGATGTTACGGAAATCGACGGCGCTTCCAACAATAAGGTGGAGGATGTCCAAACCCGCATTATCGACTTAATCCACAATGTCCCGATCGAGGGTAAATTCCGCATCTTCTACATCGACGAAGTCCACATGCTCTCCACGGCAGCGTTCAACGCGCTCCTCAAAACACTCGAAGAGCCGCCGCCGTATGTGAAATTCCTCTTCGCAACCACCGAACCCGACAAGGTTCTCGGCACCGTCCTTTCCCGTTGCCAACGCTTCGATTTGCGCAAAATCTCTCTGACCGATATCAGCGGCCAGCTGAAGCGGATCTGCGAGGCCGAAGGCGTGAACGCCGCCGAGGACGCGCTCCTCGCAATCGCACGCGGCGCCGACGGCGGCATGCGCGACGCCGAATCCGCTCTCGATCAACTGATTGCCTTCAAGGGAAATACCATCGGCGAAGAAGACGTCCTCGGCGTTTTTGGCCTCGTCTCCCGCTCGCTCATCGAATCGCTCGCCGACTCGGTTCTTTCCGGCAATATCGCCGAGGTGATCCGCTGCCTCGACCGCCTCGACCAATCCGGAAAAGATTTGCGGCGACTGACCTCCGAACTTATCGATCATTTCCGCAACCTGCTCGTCTGTATTGAGCTCAAGGGCGATACCGCCAGTCTCGATATCACCGAAAGCCAATCCGAAACGCTTCGCCGTCAGGCAATTGGCGTTTCGCCCGATGCCGTCTTGACCATCGTAGAGGAACTGATCCGCTTGGATGGCTCCCTCCGGCTCGCCCTGTCGCAACGCACGTTGCTCGAAACCGCGCTGATCCGCTGCGCAAGGGCTTCCCGTCTCGTCGATTTGGAAAAAATCCTCGCGCGGATTACTTCCCTCGAAAAAATGCTCGCGGAGGAATCGGCCGCCCCCCCCGTTGCCGCTCCGCGCCCCCCCGCGCGCCCTGCCCCCGCGGTTGCCGCTCCCCCCGCGCCGCAATCGCCGCCTACGCGCACCTCCTCCGCGCCGCAACCGTCCGCCGCATCCGCGGCACAGACCGTCCGCCCATGGGGGCATGCCGCACCGGCATCGGCCGCTACAACTCCTCCGCCTCCCCCTGCTGCCCCCTCTCCCGCCTCCGAACCCGCGCAATCCGGCGGCTGGAATGCCGATCCGTCCGAAATCATGAAACGCCCCGAAATCCAAAACGCTCTGAATATTCTGGGCGGTCGGATTACCGATATCCATTAATCACCGCACACACACGCCCAACAAACGATTTTCCCCTTCTTTTCATCCACAACCTAACATCCTTGATTCTAAAATGGCTGGTTTCTTTGACAATCTCCGTAAAATGAACGAACTCCGCCAAAAGGCAAAAAAAATCCAAAACAGCCTTAGCGAACTCGAAATCCCCTACGATAATGGCGGTCTTCGTGTCGTCGCGCGCGGTGACATGACAATCAAATCGCTCGAATTCCTCAATCCCGAAATCCTGACTCCCGATAACGCCGCGAAAATTCAGCGCCTGTTCCTCGACAACACCAACAAGGCTCTCCATCTCGCAAAGAACGCGGCAGAGGCAAAGATGAAGGAAGTCGCCGGCGGTCTCGATCTCGGCAGCCTTCTCGGCGGAAACTGATTCCCTCCAACCCGTCCCCAAAGGCGCGTAGCGAGCCTCCATCGCCACGCGTCTTTCGATTCTTCCTCCGCCGCTTTCTCGCCGGTGCGGCCGCCGCCGCTTCCAACGGGGCTCTTTTTGCCGCCGCGGCTCGCCGCCTGCACACCTCGCGTTGCGCAACGGCACGAGGATCGGCCGTCGGGTCTCCCGGTTCTGTGGCGGCTCGCCACCCGTGCACCCCTACCCCAATTCCGCACATGTCTTCCGCCCCCTTTGACGCTCTTGCAAGCGAATTGGCCCGGCTCCCCGGTTTCGGGCGACGATCCGCCGAACGGGCCGCCTTGTCGCTGGCTTGCCGGGGCGCCGTCTCCATCAACCCCCTCGTGGAAGCCTTGATCGCCGTTCGCGATCAACTCGTTCCTTGCGAAAAATGCGGGTCCTTGACGACTCGCGATCGCAATCCGTGCATCTACTGCACCGACCATTCGCGCGATTCCTCCCGTATCCTCGTCGTGGAAACCCCCGGCGAAATCCTCGCCCTTGAACGCTCCGGCGCCTTCCGGGGGCTCTATCATTGCCTCAATGGCCACATTTCGCCCGCTTCCGGAATCGGTCCGCAGGAAACGACGCTTGATGTCCTCGAAATGCGGATTTCCTCCGGTCAAGTCAAAGAGGTCATCCTCGCCCTGTCGACCGATGTCGAGGGCGATGCAACCGCCTCCTATCTCAAAGAACGACTCTCCGCTCTCGGTGTCCATGTTACGCGCCTCGCATACGGACTGCCCGCCGATAGCGGCGTGCGTTACTCCGATCCGCTGACCCTTCGCCGCGCCATCTCCGGCCGCCAAGACGCCTAGCCGCCCGCCCCACCGCCCTCCGGCCGCCCGGTCCACTCCGCCCCTTTCTCTCCGCCATGCTTGACCTCTCTTCTTTCCTGAATCCCGAGCAATTCGAGGCCGCTACCGCCCCCGATGGACCTCTTTTGATTCTCGCAGCCGCCGGAACCGGAAAAACAAGAACGCTCGTCTACCGCGTCGTCCATCTGCTCGATCGCGGCTTCAATGCCAACGAGATTCTTCTCCTGACCTTTACCAACCGCGCCGCATCCGAAATGCTCACGCGCGTCAACGAGGTCGCCCGGAACCAATCCGGCCGTCTCTGGGGCGGCACCTTCCACAGCATCGCCAACCGCATCCTGCGCCGCCATTCCGCTTGCATCGGCTTCCCCGGCAATTTCAAGATTCTTGATTCTTCCGATCAGGAAACCTTGATGGGGCAATGCATCCGCGAGGCCGGCCACAAGTCTTCCCGCGAATTTCCAAAGCGCGAACGGCTCCTTTCCTTCCTCTCCGGCGCCGTGAACCGGTGCGTCCCGATCCCCGAATACTTGAATTCCCTCGAAACGCCGCCCGACGTCCCGCCTGAAAAAATTCTCGACGTCCTCCAACGCTACATGGCGAAAAAACAGGAGGTCGGCGGCATGGATTTCGACGATCTGCTCGTCAATCTCCTGCGCCTCCTTCACGATGACGAGCGTATCTTGGATTTTTACCAGGACCGCTTCCGGCACATCCTGGTCGACGAATATCAAGACACCAATACGCTGCAATCGCGCATCGTCGATCTGCTCGCCGCCCGTCACCGCAATTTGAGCGTCGTCGGCGACGATTACCAGTGCATCTATTCGTGGCGCGGTTCAAACTACCGCAATATCATGGACTTTACGACCCGATACCCCGATGCAAAGGTCGTGAAACTCGAGCGCAACTACCGCTCCCGCGCCCCGATTCTTGAACTCGCCAACGCCTCGATCCTCCACAACGCGGAACAATTCCACAAGCAACTCCGCCCCGTCCGGAACGACCTCCAATCCGAGGCCGATCGACCGACTCTATTTCGTGTCGCGGAAGGAAAGGCGCAGGCCGCAAAAATCGTCGAAATCGTCAAACACCATCTCGCCGCCGGAACGCCCCCCAATCAAATCGCCGTCCTGTACCGATCCCACTTCAATGCGGTCGATACGCAAATGGCGCTCGCACACGCCCATATCCCATTCCGCATTACCTCGGGTACCGGGTTCTACGAACTGGCCCATATCAAGGATATGGTCTCGTTCTTCCGGTTGACCGCCCTCGGAAAGGATCCGCTCGCATTCCGCCGCGTCTTCAGTCTGCTGCCCGCCATCGGCGAGATGACGGCACAGAAACTCTGCAAACGCTTCTGCGATTCATACTCCGCCTCTGCCTCCGAAGAGGAAAAGAACGCCCTGCTTGAGGCTTTGCCCGCAAAGGCGCGCGCCGCCTGGACCCCCGTCGATGCCGCAATCCGCGCCTACACGAAAAAGTCTTTCCCCGCAAACGTAAAGCCTCTCTTCCAGGCCTTCCTCGATGCCTTCTATCGCAAAGAACTGCAAACCCAATACGAGAACTGCGGGGAACGAGAAGACGAAATCAATCAGCTCGCCACGACAATCTGCGAGCAGACCAGCCCCGAGGCTTTCCTGGAAGAACTCGCCTTGATGACCAATCTCGATACGTCTTCCGCAAACCAGGAAAAGTGCATCCTCCTTTCCACGGTTCATCAGGCAAAGGGGCTCGAATGGTCCGTCGTCATGATCCCCTGGATGGTCGATGATTGCTTCCCGAGCGGCCGCTCCGTCGCCGAAAGCAACGACGATTCCGAAGAACGGCGCCTCTTCTACGTCGCCGTCACCCGCGCCCGCGATTCGCTCTACTTGCTCCAGCCTTCCTTCCGCGCCGTCCCCGGCGGCGAATGCATCCCCTGCGAACCTTCGCGATTCATCGCCGAAGTGCCTCAAAATCTCCTGACCGTCATCGGAAAGGCCGCACGCAGAATCGAGACAAACCGCTTCGGCGATTTCGACTTCTCCTACGGCCTCTCCGGCTCCACGTACCATGGCCGGAGTTCTTACCGCTCCGGACGGAATATCGACCTGAAGGGATGGGGTTGGAAATGAGTTTCGAACCATCCACCTCCGCTTCCGATCCGATCGAGCTGACAATCTCCGATATCGCTTTCGGCGGTGCCGGCGTCGCCCGCCTCGATGGTGCCGTCTTCTTCGTGCCGGGAACATGCCTCGGCGAACGCATCAAGGCCGTCGTTACCGAAACGCACTCCTCCTTCCGGAAGGCCCTGCTCCTCGAGGTCCTTGAACCATCGCCCGACCGCCTCTCCACGCCCGATTGCCTGCTGCGCGTCAATGACGCGTTCCGACCCCTGCCCGCCGCCGTCTACGCGCACTTGTCCTATGCGGAGGAAATCCGCTGCAAAAACGCCCAGCTCCTCGGCTTCTTGACCCGCCAGGCCGGAATCCCCGATGCCGCCGAGCGCCTTCTTCCGCCTGTCCCTTCGCCCAAAATCACGCACTACCGCAACAAGGCCACGCTCCACTGCGCCCCGCGCGTCCTCCCCGGAACCGGATGCAGCGGAAAAATCCTCGGCTATGTCCTCGAAGACAATCAAACCGTCTTCGATGTCGCCGCCTGCCCGCTCAGCGTTTCCGCCATCAATGCCGAACTCGCCTCCATCCGCAACGATCTCGCCTTCTGGCGCTATATCCGACCCGGCGACGATCTCGTTCTGCGCTGGACCCGCCGCTGCGGTGCCGTCGTCTATGTCAATCGCAATAACCAACCGCACCAACCGATGCCCCCGCTGGTGGAGGATACGCCCATTCTGGGATCCATTGAGGTTCCCGTGAAAGGCTTTTTCCAGACCAATCCCGAAATCGGATCCGCTCTCATCAAAACGGTCGCTGCCCATGTCGAATCACTCCATCCCGACCGTTTTATCGATTTCTACAGCGGTGTCGGTGTCTTCGGCCTCAGCATGGCCAAACTCGGTGTCCCCGAAACCATCGGCGTTGATTCCGGTGCCGATGTCATTCGCGCCGCCAATCAAAACGCCCGCAAACTCGGCCTTGCTTCCCGCGCTTCCTTCCATTGCGCCGATGTCGCAGCCGCCGCCCATGATGTCCTCTCCCGCTATGCCGGCCCCGGCTCCTGTGTCCTCGTCGATCCTCCGCGCGATGGCCTCGCCCCGCGTTCCCCTTATGCCCGCTCCCGCGAAATGCGCGTTCTCCAGGCGCTCTGCACCCACCCCGCCGATACATTGATCTATGTCTCGTGCAACCCTTCCACCCTCGCACGCGATCTCGTTTTCTTGAAAGAAGGCGGTTACCGTCTCCAATCCGCCACCCTCTTCGACATGTTTCCCCGAACAGCCCATTTCGAAACGGTCGCCCTCCTCTCCCGCGCATAACACCAACCTCCTCCCCGCCACTGCCCGTTCGGCCGCCGGGCCTCCCGGCTGGCTCGCCACTCGGGTTTTGCCGGGCGCAGGCTCTGCGCCCAACATTTGACAAAAATGGCATGGCGTGCTAGCGTTTTCCACATCGTTTTCAATTCGAAAACGCCTGTTTTTGGTTCGTGTAGCCGGTCACACGCTGCCTCTCGGCCAATCTCTTTTTTGTTTCTCTCGCACAGAAAAAAATGAATGACATAAAGAAAAAAGCTACCGTAAACGGCAAACAATTCCTGATTTGGATGTTGGCGCTGATTGTCGGCGGCATATTGGGAACTCTCGGCATCCAATGGCTGAATGATTTCTTTGATTTTACGGCCTCTGTCTATACCCGGCTGTTCCAATTTCTCGCAGTCCCGACCATCGCCTTGGCCGTCACGACCACCCTCGCGCAATTGGGCGCAAAAAAGAATACGGGACGGATCTTCCTGCATACCATCGTCTACACGTCGCTTACCACGGCGGCCGCCGCCCTCATCGGCTTGCTGTTCTTCAAACTGATTCAACCCGGGAATCTTCCCGTCGAAATGATCCAAGAGGGCAATGCCGAGGTGCCTGCCAAACTCGGATCCGTCTCCTACTATTCGCACATCCTCTCCGTCATCCCCAACAACATTGTCGCCCCCTTCGCTTCCGGCAATGTCTTGAGCATCTTGCTGGTCGCTGCGGCAGTCGGACTCGTCCTTGCCTGGAAAAAGGATTCCGAAAATGTCCAAGTCCTTCTCAAAGCGGTTCTCGGC
>JBJEVW010000346.1:0-6985 GCA_051884735.1 Kiritimatiellia bacterium
ATCTAGCTTTTTTTTCTCGAAGCCCATCCAAAAGTCCTCGAAATGGGCGGCACACAGCACCAGTGCCGCCATGTTCTTGAGCCGTTCGTAAGTCAGTACGCGCAGGTCTTCAAGACGATACGCCTGTTTGATGAAGCGGATTGCCTTCTCCATGCGCCAACACGTGAGGTAGCCCTCCACGACTTGCCACAGACTCCGAAAACTGTTCGTGTCCTTTAGGTTTGTCAGCAGCAATATCAGTTTTTCGCAGAATCCCTTCACGACGATGAAGCGCAATGCTGTCTGAGGCTTGTCCGGCAGCGACACCTCCAGCACGCCGAACTGAATGGGCACGATATTCTCGTGTCCGTGCGAGAGAAAGGTTGTTCTCGTGACGTGCAACCTGTGGCATATAGATGTCGTTGTCCCGATTTCCGTCTGAGGAAAGCCATATTTCACTTTTGTAAGAGCGCCCCCCAATTTTACGGGGGTTCGCGCTCTCGTGAAAGCAAAAAAAGGGGAATGTCCAAACCACAGAATATATTGCTCGTTTTTCCGGAGCGGAACTTTCCCACGCGCTGTCAAAGACCTTAACAGCAAAAAAAACATAAATCCAGCCACTACGCTTTAAGTTTGGCTATTGTCTGAATCCGGAAAAATGCTGGTGGGCGGAGCGGGGCTCGAACCCACGACATCTTGGGTGTAAACCAAGTGCTCTGACCAACTGAGCTACCCGCCCGAAAGCGAAGTAAAGACTAACAAAAGAGAGAAAGGACTGCAAGCGAGAATCCAGACGTACCGGAATACCGAGGGACTACGCCTCGGGCTTCAAAAGGGCGGACAATGCATCGCCCGGGTACTTCGCACGGAGAAGACCGCTACCGATGACAAAGCGATTCAAACGAGGACAAGAATTGGAGATAGCCTGAATGTCCGCCTTTGTCTTGATTCCGTCGAGAGCAAGGAGTGTCGTCGAGTCGGGGAAGAAAGACGCCAACTGGGCAGGGCGGGAAAGATTGATTTGGAAGGTATCGAGATTCCGAGAGCTGACACCGACAACACGAAGAGCATTGGGGGCGTTCTGTCCTATTTTGAGGAGCCGTTCGCAATCCTGTTCGTCATTCACTTCGGTCAGCACGTCCAAATGGATATTTTCCGCCGCATCGAAAATCTGTTGCAGTACGGAATCGTCGGGAACAGCCCGGACGATGACAAGGATGGCATCGGCGCCGGCGCCGAAGGAGCGCGGAACTTGATAGGGGTCGATGATAAAGTCTTTGCGCAAAACGGGGATACGGGTGTTGTCTCGTGCCGCCTGCAAGTCGTCGAGAGAACCTTGGTAGAACTGGTATTCGGTTGCAACGGAAAGGGCGACGGCGCCGGAAGCCTGAAGATCGCGGGCAATGCTGCCGGCATCGAAATCATCGCGAATGATTCCGCCATCCGGCGTCGCATTCTTGATTTCGCCGACGATTAGGATTTTATCGGTCGATGGGCTGACAGCAGCGGCAAATCCGCGGGGAGAATCGCCGCGTTGAGCAACGAGACGATCCGTGTCATTTGGTCCGAGAGCAACCTTCATCGCCTCATTTCGTTCACGGATCGAGGCAAGTATCTGGTCAAGGTAAGAGGTCATGATTGGCTCCGTTTTTCCCTAAAGAAACGTTTGAAAAATGAAACCTGCAACGCCGTTTTCAACGGCCGCAATTTTACGGGCCTTAGGATAGCAAACTCAAAATGGACAGTCAAATCCGGGGGGGGGGGTAGATTTGCTATAATCATAATGGTTTGATAAACTTGAGAGGTATTTTATTCAATTCGCCGGAAAGTTTTACGCTTTACGATCAAGCCTTCCTTTTTATCATGTCAATTCGGAAATATTGGCCTTTATTCTTGTTTTTTGGCGTACTTGTTTTAGGACTGTGCGTTTTCGCGCCGGTTTTGTCATCGGATGTCCTGCTGCAGGCGCCTGATGCGCCAATCGACTGGACGCAACCTGGGTTCAAGAGAAGGCTTGCGAAATGGATGCTCAACGGGTCGAATGTATTGGATCATGATGCCATTCTCCAGATCTTGGTGCCATCGATGCTTTGGAACAAGTTGACCTATTTGTTCAGTGCCGCTTTGATGGCGGTGGCGGTGGGGTGTTATTTGCGGGTATTGGGGCTGTCCGTTCTTGCGTGCTGTAGCGGAGGTTTGTTTTTTGCCTTTTCGGGGTATTTGTTTACGCTGTTCAATGCGGGGCATGTCGGTGTTTTTGAAATGCAACCGTATGCGGTTTTTCTGTTTGCCTGCCTGGAGCGTGCATTGAGAAAACCGCATTTGGAGGATTTTGTCTTGATGGCGGCGTGTGTTGCGTGCGGCATTTCTGCGCAGCCCGATGGCATGGTTTTGGTCCTGGGACTTGCCTTGCTTTATACGCTGGTTCGGTTTTGCCTGTTGGCACGGGAAGGAAAGATGCAATATTGGCGGCAACGGTGGTTTCGCTGGCTAATCGGGGTGCTTGTCGGCGGTATTTGCTTCGGACTTTTTTCCTGGGGCACAATCGAGCATTTGGCAACGGAGGTTTTGCCGGGGCGCCTCGAACAGATTTCGAAAGGTGAGGCTGTTGTTACGGCAAATCGGCAAGCGGAAGGAGGGAGTGCAACAGAATCGGCTGCGGAGCAAAAGCGGGCAAAGTGGATTTTTGCGACCAACTGGAGTATGCCGCCGGAGGACTGCTTGGAGTTCGTGGCACCCGGAGTGCGCGGATTGGACAGCGGGAACCCGAACGGTCCGTATTGGGGCCGTCTAGGGCGTAGCGATGGTTGGGAGGAGACGAAGACCGGATTCGGCAATTTCCGGCAGCATTCACTGTATTTGGGGGCGATTTCTTGTGCTTTGGCGCTGTATGCATTGGTGTCGGCGCTCATTCCGATGATCGGGACGAAACGGTTCACGGTCTCGAAAGCGGATGCGGAGTACAACCGCATGATTCTCTTTTGGGGGAGTTCGGCGGTCTTATGTGCGCTTTTTGCCATGGGGCGTTATACGCCGATTTACCGGATTCTGTATGCGTTGCCACTCTTTGACATGATTCGCGCACCGGTCAAGTTTGTCCATTTGACCGAGTTGTCGGTTTCCGTATTGGCGGCATTTGGCGTTTGGCGGCTTTTGCGCTTTTCGAAAAGCGGAAGCGATATGGAACCGTTGCGAAAAATGATCGCCAAAGTCACAATCTTGTCGCTTTGTGCAATTGTGTTGGGATTGGTTGTTTCCGCCTTGCAGTTCAACGTGGCCGCCCATCAAGAAGAGTGGAAAGGGTTGGGGCTTTTGACGGGCTCGGCGGAGCCGGACCTAGCGCTGTCGTTAGCCTTCAAAAAACGGTACGGTGATGCGATTTTCCGCGGGGCGTGGCTTTTGGCTGCCACGGCGGTCGGTATCGGGCTGTGCAGTTTTCCCATTGGGACGCGATTGCCGTCGGCGTGGCTGGTGCGCAGCGTCTGCATCCTATTGACGGTGATTGGGAGTGTGGATTTGTGCGAAAATGCGTCTCAATATGTCCGTGGCTTCGACCTTGGCGGCGCGTTTGCGGCCAATCCGGCGGTGGAGGATTTCCAGAAGCACCCAGGCGGCAAAACGGATGGAATGGCATATTCATATTTTCCGGCGACCGGATCGATTTTGCCGCCGCCCGAGTACACTCCGTTTTCGGCATTTCCGGTGCACGGAATCGTGTGTGCGGATCCATGGGCGACGGAAAAGCCGGAAAGCTATACTTGGAGGATGTTTTCCGTTGATTTGGATGGCATGTCCCGCGCCTGGTCATTCTGGGGGGTGCAAGGTGTTTTTTCGCAAATGGAAACGGCGCGGCAGTTGCTGAAGACGGGAAAGGTCGAAGCCATCGGGTTGTATGATTTGGCGCCGCCGCCAACATCCAGACGTGCCCGGAAGATTGATTCGGGAGCGGTCCGGCTGATTCGTGCAAAAGATTTGAAGCGGGCGCAAGTGGCGTTTTTACGCCCCAAGAAAATTCCGCCGTCCATTGGCGTCTACTATTCCGCGAAGAAGGTTGGGGCGGATTCCGAGGAAGTCGCAAAGGCATTTCGCGCGAAGGATTTCGATCCGTTGCGAACGGTGTTGGTCGAGTCGGACGTTCCCGAAGCGATGTCGAATCCAGATGTTGCAGAAGTGCAGCCAGCCACCTGGATTGAAACGCCGGAGGAAGGCGGAGGTGTTCGTGCGATTGCGGAGGCGGAGGCGAAGTCTCCCGGGTATTTCGTTTTCCGCGAGCATTCGCTCCGGCAGCTCAAAAAGTTGTATGCCACGGTAAATGGCGAACACGTCGAAATGGTTCGTGCAAATGGGCTGTATGCGGCGGTTCCGGTTCCGGCGGGCAAGGTTCGGGTCACCTTGCAGGCGCATTGGCGGTTTGGCGTATTTTGCTTGTCGTTGTGCGGCGTCATTTTATCCTTGTCTGCCTTGGTTTTCTGGGGGCGTCGCAAGGATGTGCCGGAAATCGGAAAATAAAAAGAAGGTAAATCATGTCTAATGATTCTTTGTTGGCGCAGTGGGCTGATGAGTATGGCGTTGCGCATCTGAAAACGGTTAATTCCGGTGTTTTTGACCCCTCGCTCATTGAAACGATTCCGGTTACCTGGGCTCGTGAGCAGTGTGTCTTGCCGATTCGTCTAGATGGGGTCCCCACGCTGCTCATGAGCGGTCCTGAAGGATTGACGAGCTTGCAGCAAGCCACGGTGGCAACGGGGGTTGAGTTTCAGCCGGCATTTTCGGAAAAGGAAACGATTCTAGCCGCGATTGACGCTGCCTACTATGCAGGCAAAAGGACGCAAAGCGAGGTAACTCGGTCGGAGGCGTCTATGACGTCTGCCGAAAGTCGCAAGGCGGGAATAGCATCATCGACCGTTTTGGATTTGCAGGTGACGCAAGGAGGTGAATCAGGCGGTTTTCGAGGGGGCGTCCCCATCCAAGTCGAGAAAGGGACGGCAGCAATCGATTTGTTGATCGAGACAAGCGAACCAGCCTCCCGTTTTTGGAACAATGCCATCTTGGAAGCCGTCCGGCGGGGAGCCTCGGACATTCACCTGGAACCTATGGATGACGGGATTTCGCGGTTGAGATTTCGCATTTCCGGGCGTCTGTACGAGCAGCCGACACCGTCAATTGGGCTGACGGAGCAACTTGTTTCGCGCATCAAGGTGATGGCGGCCATGGACATCGCTGAGCACCGCCTGCCGCAAGACGGGATGGCGCAGGTGAAGATTGGCGATCGTGCCATTGATTTGCGCGTCTCGACGATTCCGGTTGCGGGCGGCGAACGTGTCGTGGCGCGTCTTTTGCAACAGGATGATTCGCTCTTGCCGCTCAGTGAACTCGGTATGACGGGAAAGGTCTTTGAGGAGTTTTCCGGGATGCTCAGCTTACCGAACGGAATCGTTGTTGTATCCGGTCCAACGGGCTCCGGAAAGACGACAACGCTCTATTCGGCCCTTCGGACGCTGGATGCGGATCACCGCAACATCATGACAATCGAAGACCCGATTGAGTATCGGCTTGACCGGATTGCCCAGATTCAAGTCAAACCGAAGATCGGGCTGACCTTTGCGGCCGGACTCCGCACGATTTTACGCCAAGATCCAGATGTCGTATTGGTCGGGGAAACGCGCGATTCCGAGACGGCGGAAATTGCGGTACGGGCGGCGCTCACGGGGCATCTAGTTTTTACGACGCTCCATACGAATGATGCTCCATCGGCGGTACCGCGGTTTCTTGACATGGGAATCGAGCCGTTTTTGCTTTCCTCGTGTTTGCGTGGCGTATTGTCGCAGCGGTTGGTTCGGCGTGTTTGTCCGCAGTGTTCAGAGCGCATTTCGCTGAAGGACGTTACGGATATCGCGATGGCGGAACTGGAAGTGGCCCGCCATGCAACTTGCGATACGATTCAGCGGGTGCATGGCTGTTCGCATTGTCTGGAAGGTTATTGCGGCCGCATCGGAATTTTCGAGCTTCTCGCCTGCCGTGGAAGTGTTTCAGAAGCTATTCATGACGGAACACCATCGGCGACGGATTTACGGGATATCGCAATCCGTAGCGGGCTATTCTGCGACATGGCATCGGATGCCATCGAGAAATTACGAGCGGGTATAACAACGCCGGCGGAGATTGTGACTGCGCTAGGAACGTTGACAAAACCAGCAGGCTAGCGGAACTATTCGTGAACTGGGTGAGGCTTCGAGACTTCGTTGCGAGCCAGACCGCCGATGGAGGTTTCCTTGTAGAGGGACGGAAGATCGTGGCCGGTTTCGAGCATCGTCTTCACGACCTTGTCGAATGAAATCCGATGGTGTCCATCAGTCAATCCAGCATACAGGCCGGCATCAATTGCACGTGCAGCGGCGAATGCATTGCGCTCAATGCAAGGAATTTGGACGAGGCCGCAGACGGGGTCGCATGTAAGACCCAAGTGGTGTTCGAGTCCCATTTCGGCCGCGTATTCGACTTGGTGCGGCGATCCGCCATCCATTTGGCATGCGGCTGCGGCCGCCATTGCGCACGCCACTCCGATTTCGCCTTGGCACCCGACCTCGGCGCCGGAGATGGATCCATTTTTTTTGGCACTCAAACCCACGAGTCCGGCGGTTGCCAGCGCCCGGACGATTCGCGGTTCTTCGGCTTCGGCCGATTTCCAATACGAATAGAGGACGGCCGGAAGGACACCTGCGCTTCCGCATGTCGGTGCGGTCACAATTGAACCGGAAGAGGCAGCGTTTTCTTCGGCAACCGCTAAGGCGTAGGCAAATAGTTCTCCCCGTTTCTGCAAATTCGTACGTAGAGTGCGTGCGCGTTGGAAACAGGCGGAGGCCTTTCGCTGGAGGGCGAGACCGCCGGGGAGGACGCCTTCCGTTTCGAGGCCGCGTTGGACCGACTCCTTCATGACCTTCCAGACGGTGGAGAGATGATCTTGTGCCTTTTGCCCCTCGAAAGTCCAGACATATTCCCAGAGGGC
>JBJEVW010000347.1:0-6922 GCA_051884735.1 Kiritimatiellia bacterium
AAGATTCTGCTCTTCTGGTTAATGTCACGGCATTGCCACGGGTCTTTTTGACGGAGCGATGATAGAGACCACATTGGGGTATGTAATATTGCACGAAATGATAGCCCAGATAACATAGGACGAAGAGGTTCTCCAAGCGCTTAACTGTACGGACTCGTGCGTCTTCCAGGCCATCATCTTGTTTCAAACGCAGATCGGATGTCTCTATCTGCCATCGTTGCAAATACAGGTGTGCGGTTTGGGTTGTGCGGTTTCATAGAACTTCCGGCTTGTTGTACTCTTCGGGTGCGAGCATTCGATAGATATATACAGATTTTCCTTCAAAACGGCTTTCGACAACGAGAAATTTCCCGAAGTCCGCAATAGCGTCTTTTCCTTGATCGGAAGATACGTCTAGCTCTCCAATCGCCCAGCAGACTGTCGCTTGCTGTACCTTGCCTGAATGGCGGCGCAATTCCGTGTGAATTCTATCCCGATACGCCGCCATTACGATTGGCATTGCCGTACGCGATAGACCAGAAAAACGGCAAAGAGGATGGCATACCAGCCATAGACGATTCCAAGCGAAAACTCCGTTTCGACGCATGGAACAAACGAACCGATCCGCGCACACTGCATCATGAGCGACGTGCACCCCGCATTGAGATAGTTGCAGACAAGTCCGAGCGGCGGACACGCCACGGCGAAAAAAAGCGAGAAGACGGCCAAAAAGACAACGCCGACGGCAAGCGGAATGACCGGAATGTTGCACAGGATCGCAATGGGAGAGAGCCGTCCAAAGTAATACGCGGTAAGCGGTGCCGAAACAAGCCATGTCGCCGTGGATACCGCCAACATGCCGACGAGAGTCTGGAGCAAGCGCCGTCGTGCCGGCGTCTTGCGGGCTGTTTGTTTTTCCGGTCTTTCCCCGCCGCCAAAGGAATAGCCGGGCGGCAATTCTCCATCGACAGGGCAAGCCCCTCTCCAACGGGCAACTCGCGTTGCGATCCGCTCATACACCGCCTGGATAGGCGGCACCAGCAAAAGAATGCCGAGTGTGCAGGAAAAGGAGAAAATCAAACCCAGATCGAGAAGTTGAAATGGATCGAATCCCAAAATGAGCAGAGCGGCAAAACAGAGCGAATGAAGGGCGTCGGCAGGGCGTTCGACCCAAAAAGAGCCGTAGACGAGAAGCGTCATGACGCAAGAGCGGACCGCGGACGGCCGCGCACCCGTCAACAACACGTAGCAAACCAAGAGCGGACACAGCGCAAGCGGACGAAGCCGGACGGGCAGTTTAAACGCCACGAAGACGCCAATCAGGAGCCCCGCCAAAATGCCGACATGAAGTCCGGATATCGCAAAAACATGAACGGTTCCCGATTCCTTGAATGTTTCTTCGACCGAAATGGGAATATCCGAACGATAGCCGAGAACCATGGCACGGACTAGGGCGACACTTTGCGGGAAGCGCTCTTCGACCCCGCGGCCGAGAGCGGCGGACGCGGCGGCGCGAATCCGATGAAGGGCCCTTGTAAACGGGGCGGCATCCAACTCGGGAGCCGGGCGCGTGGCAAGATCGCGCCGATGGCGACGCAATACGAGAATCGGAGTGGAGGAACGTGTTTCCACCTCGTCCAGACGTCCCCCGATTTGCCAGCCTTCTCCCGCTCGCGGCAGACGAAAGGGCGGGCGCTTGCCTTTCATCGAAACCGGTCCATACCAATCGACGCGTATCGGTGTCGGCGCAATCCATTGATCGCCATGCTCATCCGGAATCACCGTCGCGGACAAGACAAACCGCATCCGCGCACCGCCATTCGGCATCTCCGCAATCGACGGCTCCGTCTTGACGCATCCCCGCAAGACGATGTTTTCCCCGGCATCGGCAAGCGTATGGAAAACCTCGCGCGTATCAATAGCCTGCTCCGTCACGGCTGCGGCACGGACCAAGGCAACCGAAAACAGAAAGAGAAGCAATGCCAAAGAAGAAAACCGGCGCAGGCGCCGCCAACAGGCGCAACCAAGCCACAGCAAAAGACTTCCGGCGCAAAGCCATCCCATCCAAGAAAAAAATCCAACTTGGTTCAACCCCAGCCACGTCCCTGCCGCAAAGACGATGCAGACGCCAGCAAGCGGGCGCATCTTCGAGCCGCCGGCGGAGCCATTCAGCCCTCCGCTTTCCGAATGGCCGGAGGACTGGAACAAACTTGCGTAGCCGCGTGAAAGATGCGCAGAATCGGCGTTTGGCATTTCGACGGTTTCCGGATGCGACGGCCGGCCTCGTCTCCCGCTTGTCCAACTCTAGTTGGAACTTTCCGGATTGACGATCGGCGTAAAATAGGGCCGGATTTCGACGGACCCGGAATTGAAAAAGATGGACGAGAGCTGCACCGACACACTGCTATCCCGGTACGTACCCACCGCATTCAGACAATTGTCGCGGGCTTTCGCCCAGACGCTTCCGGCAATGAGTGTCGTCATGTTCAAATCGGCCGCGCCGTTTTCCCGAAATCCGAGCGCGCGTACCTGCAAGGGCGCATTGAGAGACAGATAGCCGTTGCGGCACACGATGACTTCGGCATCCTGCAATTCCAACAGGTTTCCGTCGCCGGACGGCAGACAGGTTGCCGCCAGACTGGGAATCGACCATCCGGTCAGCACGCAACGCCCGCTTCCGGGCACGACCGTCGGCTCGATTCCCTGCACGTAAACCGTGCCGCATGCACCGCGAATATGCCGGCTTTTGCCGGGATCGTTGCGAAATGGCGTCTCGCCCGTGCCGCCCGCGGCAATGATGTGATCGCGATAATAGCCGTTGAAGGCATACTCCTGGACGACATCCATGGATGGCGCATAGATGGCAATACGCCCGCCGCCACCGCCGCCGGCCCCGTCATGGTAGGCATCGCCGCCATTGGCGGAAATCCGCGATTTTCCGCCGAGCGACATACGCTCTTTGAGCTGCAACTCGATGGAGCCGCCGGACGCGCCGCCGCAATTGGCGTTGTCGACATCGCGCGAATCGGCATCGGCGCGAATGAACCCTTCCACCATCAACGGCCCCGCCACCTTCATCACAATGACACCGCCGCCATTCGGTCCATGCGGCGACCCTTCCCGCGCCGTTCCCCCGGATCCCGATTCGCGCGGATGGAGGACACTGCCGTAAACCGTTTGGCGATTGACGTCGACCGTCTGCGATTTCGGCGCACCTTGGCCGCCATGCGAAGCGCCCGAGCCCGGTGTCAGCCCCGCACCCGGACCCTTTCCGGGCAGATATCCCTTCCCGGAGGCGGAAATGCGGGCGGATTCGCCAACAAAGCATTTTCCTTTGATATCAAGCGAAATCCAGTACTTTTCCGAATCGCCGTTGACGGGATGCGTAATCGCGCCGCCCAAAAGATCCATGTCGCCGTTGATCGTCATCGTCTGAAATGCTTCGTTGGGACCGCTTTCAAACGTGACAATCGCAACATATCCGCTTTCCTGGACCCAACCGGCAACCTCGCGCGGCGCCGCGGCATCCCAAATCGCCGAACGTGCGGCGCGGGAGGAAAACAGGACGACTTCATCGGCCGTCGGGACATGGCGAAGCGACCAATTGGAGGCCACGCTTGCGCGCGGATCGCCGCCTGCGGGACGCACCCAACGGTTCGTCTGCACATCGGCAAGTGCCATCGTGCCGGCTCCGGCAAACAGTAAAACAGAAAGAAAACGGCTGCAAATTTTCATGCACATCAAAAAAAACAGACAAGCATCCTTCCGGATGCACCGGAAAAGCGGGTTCTCCCCTCGGATGTCATTGATAGACGCGAACGTACTCGATCTCGAATTTTGCCGGGAAAATGCCCGGATCGATGCCTTTTTGGCCGCCCCACATTCCGCCAATGGCCAGGTTGAGAATCATGAAGTGCGGCTTGTCAAAGGGATACGGATTGAACTCGGACAAATCGTCCTTTTTGGAAAATGCCTTCACGAACGTGCCATCGACAAACAGCTTCAATGCCGATTCGTCCCATTCGAGCACATAGGTCGCAAAGGAATCCGCCAACGGCGGATATTCGCGTGAACAGGACGGCGTCATGACATGGCGGACCGGCGGCAACTTTTCCTTGGCGGAATCGCTTGTCGGAGCCGCCGCGCCATCCAAAGAGACGCCCGGTCCGTGAAGCGTGTAATAATGCGTATCCGGCACCATGCCGACCGATTCCATAATGTCGATTTCACCGCAACGGGGCCATCCTTTTTCCTTGATGTCTTCCCCCAACATCCAGATGGCGGGCCATGTGCCGCGGCCGGACGGAATGCGGGCGCAAATCTCAAAACGGCCATACTTCCAGGCATGCTTTCCGCAAGTCGTGATGGAGGCGGAGGTCACCAATTCGGTCTGCCCATCGTGCCGATAGCTATCCATGCGGGCCTCCAACACCAGCCGACCATCCTCCACGCGCGCATTTTCAAGGCGCTCCTTCGTATAATACTGCAATTCTACGTTCCGGCGATATCCTTCTTCGTAGGACCAATTGGCCGGATCGGGCAAGCCATCTGTATCGAATTCATCATGCCAGACAAGCTTCATCTTTTTGCCTGTCGAGGAAATGACGGTTTCGGGAGCAATTGTTTTTTTCATGTTGATATGCGTAGGAACGCCTCCGTTGCGGCAGTGTATCATAAAGGAACCCGACGGGGAAGGATGCGCCCGGCTTGCGTTTTCCGCGCATTTTGCCGGACGCCCGGATGCGGTAAATCGTCAAAATGCCGCAATGCGCTGCTCGACGGCGGCAATGACGGCTTCCGGCGTAGATGCGCCGGCGGTGATGCCGACGCAGGAACAGCCGGAAAAATCTCCGGCATGGAGTCCCTCGGCAGAATCGACGACAATCGTCCGGCGCCGTTCGGCGGCCAGCCGTGCCAATCGCCCCGTATTGGCGCTGGAAGGAGAGCCAACGACAACGAGAATGTCGCAGGAGGCGGCCAATTCATCCAAATCGCCCTGGCGATCGTGCGTTGCCGTGCAAATGGTCTGGACAACGCGCGTATGCGGCCAATGCGCCTGGACAAGAATCGCCAACTGCCGGAAACGGGATTCCTCCTGTGTTGTCTGCGAGACGAGGCAAATGGCCGTCTCCGGAGGCGGCAACCGGACCGAATCCGCCTCGAAATGGAAGGAAAAACCTTCCAAGGAATCGGCGGAACCGGAATCGGCATCCGAAACCGTCGCCACCCGATCGGCCGGGCAGCAACCGCGAATCCCGATGACTTCCGCATGGTCGGTATCGCCAAATACGAAAACAAATTCGCCGGCGGCAATCGCCTCGGTCACAATGCGATGGATGCGCCGGACATTCGGGCATGTCGCATCCAATACGCGCAACCCGCGTTCTTCAAACCACGTCTGGCGGGCCGGCGGAATGCCATGCGCGCGAATCAAGATCGAATTGCCCGGAACAAGCGCCCCCGGATCGGTGCATTCGCGTATGTTTCGCCCCGCCAGACGCGCCACTTCGTGCCGGTTGTGGATCAGCGGACCATCCGTCCATACAATGCCGTCGCTCCCGGCGGCGGAAGCCTCGGCCATTTCCACGGCCCGACGGACGCCCCAACAAAAGCCGGCGTGCTTTGCCCGAATGAACTTCATGGTTTACTTCTCCGCCTTGCCACGCAAAATGTCTTGCGCAAAAATGGTCGGCAACTCGGTTTCCTTGAACCAGTAGACCGCCCCGGAAATCGTCATCGTATCCCCTTTCATGGACTGCAATTGACGGCTGTTTCCGTAAACATACGCGACAATTTTCGAACGGTGCCCCGCATCGTAGGAAACGAGGCAGAAACGGGTCGGGTGCATGCCGACGAGCGGCGTCGAAGCCAACTCGCCGGCATAGACGCCCGGAAGCGCCTGCTCCGTCTTGGTCCGCAACCGGCAGGCGGGAATCTTTCCGGGCCCGATCGGCGTCCGGTCGCTGTCCGGTTGCTGCTGCACGATGCCACGCGATGTGCGTTCCGGCTCCGTCTTCGGGGAATCGCCCAAAAGCGTGCGGCGCGGCGGGCGCGGTTTCGGTCCATCGGCAGCCTCGGGAACCGGCGCAACAGGGAGCGTTTCAATCGCCGGCTTTTCTGCCGGAATTTCCACCGGCTCCGGCGCAGCCGCACGTTCTCCGTTCACCGTCTCCAGCGTCAAATCCGTTTCGTCGCCCTCCCCCGGCTGTCCGGCTTTCTCCTTCTCCGCCTCAATCGCCGGCAAAGACGGAAGGTCTTCCGCCGGCTTCTCCGGAATGGGCGCAACGACCGGAGCCGTCTGTCGCTCTTCCGTTTTTGCCGTTGTCTCGAGAACCGGCTGTTTCGCCGGTGGCGCATCGGAGGCGACAGCCGCAACATAGCAGTTTGTAATGTAGGCAAAACACTGCGGCAAAGGCGCCAGCTTCGTCCAATCGCCAAACGTGCCGCGCTCCTCAAGTAGCGTCCCGCGCTCGATCTCGCCGACGACATTGTAGTTGAGCCCCGCACCGGCACGCACAAGCGCCGAATTCACAACGACTTTCCCGTTGCGGATGAGCTTGGAATACATCCAGACATGGAAGCGCGCAGGTATGCCGACCTTGACCCAAGGTTCCGAAAGGTCCCCTTTAAGCTCCAGCCGCTCCTCGTACATCACTTGCCCAATAACCTCCGCATTGCCGTTTGGAGCCGCCCGGAGATTCACGCGATCCGCCGTGACCATCACCTCAACGGCAAATGCACACGGCAGACAAAAAGCAAAGAAAGCAACAACAAGACGATTTTTCATACAACAATGGTAACATAACCCGCCCGCAGCGTCACGCGCACACCCCGCACACCCTTATCCCGGGAAAATCCGGAATCATTTATTCCAGAATTTCAATTTTACCTGAAAATACTGGCAAAAAAATGATTTTCGTCAGACAAAAAGAAAAGGAGAGAC
>JBJEVW010000348.1:0-6917 GCA_051884735.1 Kiritimatiellia bacterium
TTTGTTTCGTGCAAAGCGTGGCGAGCCGCCACGGGGCCGGGAGGCCCGGCGGCCGATAGCGAGTGAGCGGGGATGGGGTAGAGAGGATTTACAGGATGAACAGGATTACACGGGTGAGGGAAAGCCAGAGAACGCAGAGCCAATAAACACGCAAAGCCGCGCGAGGGTTTTAGGGGTGGTTCCGCATACGATGCGCGCGTGGGTGTCGCGGACGAGCGGAAGCTCGTCCCTCCCGAGTGCCCAATCCCTAGGCGCAAAGCACCACTCTTTGCGTTCTCCGTGGCGGCTCGCCACTGGGAAACATCTGCGGCATTTTGGCGAGACGAGAAAATAGATCAAGCCTTTGTTGACAAGGGGGTGTCTCATTTCCGGAATCATCCCTCCCCGAAAACCGGGATAAGCCAACTAGTTTTGGAGATTCCACATTTTTGCGTGCCAAAAGGCTTTATACATTTTTCGTATTGATGGAATGCGCGATTTCCCTTTATTCTCAAGGTTATTTGAAACCGGGAATCATTTATTCCCTTTTTGGTGGGGAACGCTTGTATGGAATGAACCATTCATTTTCTCATCGTTGAGGATGAAGGGCCGGAGAAGAAGAGCGGGAGCAAAAACCTCACCCCAGGATAACAGGGATGAGGTCGATCGGAAAAAAGGAAAAGGCGAAATCAAAGTCCCGCGTTTTGGTCAATCAGTTTGGCTTGAATATCGGATGCGGGTAGTTCTCGTGGCTCGATGTTCCGAGATGCGCAAAGGGCTGCGGCGATGCCGGCGGCTTGCCCCATCAGGGCGCAAATTGGCATGACACGGAAATTGGAATGCGCTTTGTGTGTTCCGGAAATGATGCGCCCTGCGAGAAGGAGGCCATTTACCTTTTCCGGGACAAGGCAGCGGTAGGGAATCGTGTAGTGTTTCCGTTGCGTAAATTTCGCTTGGGAGCCATTGGCATCGAGTCCAGCGCCGACCGTATTGTGGATATCGAAGTTGAAGTGTGCCTTGGCGACGACCCAGTCGGGGAAGACGCGAGCTTCGAGGATATCCTCGGCCGTGAGCGTATAGAGCCCCTTGAAGTGGCGCGTTTCGCGGACACCGATGGTAGCGGCGGCCGTGAGCAGGAAACAATTTTCGTATCCGGGCGCATACTTCCGGAGAAAATCGACGATCATCGGGATTTGCTTGCGGCAGACGAGTTGTGCCTTTGTCAGGTCTTCTGCCTTTGTGCCATCGACTTGCGTGACATTGGTCATATTGCAAGTCACGACGCCGGGGAAGGTCGTTTTGTAGAGAAGGACATGTCCGGCGGGAGCGGGGAGATTTTGGCGGGCGAGCGCTTGGATTTCTCCGGCGGGAACATTAATATAGGTTTCGAAGGAAGGCGGAAAGATGGCCCGGCTGTAATCGACACCACCGACACGGAACATGAGTGTCATTGGCTGCATGACAGCATCGCCCTCGCGGCCGAGTTGATACTCGGCGCCGGCGCGGGCGGCGATATCCCCATCGCCGGAAGCGTCAATTGTGATTTTTGCGAGAAGCGCTTCGCGACCGGATTTGCTTTCGATGATGACGCCTTTCAGACGATTGTTTTCAACGATGGCATCTGTCGCGAGCGTATAGAGACGGATTTCAACACCAGCCTCCTGCAGCATTTCCAGCAGAACGCAATGAAGCCGCTCGGTATTGATGGAAGCGCGCATATCGGGGCGATCGGCGGAGCGGTCGAGGATTTCTTCGTAGATACCGCCCTTGGTGTTACCGGTCCAGTGGCTCATCAGACCGCTCGTGGCAACGCCACCAACGCCACCGCAAGGTTCGACGAGGCAGGTTTTGGCACCTTCGCGGCCTGCCGTGATAGCGGCGGCCACGCCGGCGGGGCCGGCACCGATGACCAGTACATCGTATTCCCCGGCGACAGGGATTTCTTTTGCGGGTTCGTGAATCGTCTTATTCATGTGATTGTTTTAGGATTGTTGGTTTCGGGAACGAAGCGAATGATTGATTTGGGAAGCGACGTTCTGAAGTTGAGGCAGAAGGGGAGGGATTTCTTCGGGTGTGATCGTGCCGGCAAGTCCGATGGCGGCAATGGGCTCGGATGGGCTTGGGCCAATCGGCAGGGCGAGCGTATGGTTGTTGCGATAGCACACATAGGCATAGGAATGCTTTTGCGCTTCCAGAATTCGCTCTTGTGCGAGAGCGGATAATCCATCATGTTCTTCTCGGAGACGATTTTCCGGAAGAGCGGCGAGATAGGCAATCCCGATGCCGGATTGTTCAACGGGAAAGGCACCTGTTGCAGCCAGACCGGTGTAGAAGCCTGGATCGTCTGTGGTTGTGCTCGTGCATTGACGATAGTAGAGATAGGATACGCGGTCGTGCCAAACGACGCCCATGGAGACGAGATAGCCAAGTTCATGGAGCGTTTCGAGATGGGGAATTGCGGCATTCAGAAGACCGGAAGCGCGTAAACTCTGTGCGGCAAAGACATGGATACCATGTCCAGACGTATATTTGCGGTTCCGGGTTTGCAAAAGCATTCCCATGGCGGCAAGCGTTTTGAGCAAACGATTGGTTCGTGTCGGATCCATGCCAAGACGGCGGGACACTTCACGCGATCCGATTGGTTCATCGTTTGCAACGACTGTCTGAAGGACTTGAATGCCATCCTGCAGGCTCTGATTGGGTTGGAACGGTAACATTTGGTGCTATAATAGCAACATTATTGAAAGGAGGAAGAATAAGGTATCAACTTTTCCGAAGAATTATCGAAAAGATAGAAATAGAGCAGATTTTCATCGAAACAGCGAAAGAGTGGTATGATGGGAAGAGAATGCGAATCGCGAATTGGTGTTTTCTGCACTGTCAACGGCTCTTTCGGGCATGAAAAGCGATGCCAGCAAGATCCGGCGTTGCCGAAATGACAAAGCGATTGATTGACACAGAGCGTCGGGCACTTGACAGGAACGAGAGACGATGAAGGAATTGCGATGAAATGCGAGAAAAAAAAAAAAGACGGGTTGATGCGAGCATCAACCTGTCTTGGATTGAATCGGAAGTTTCGCTTGATTTAGCGGAAGCGTACCATGGCTTTTTGGAATGCATCGGCGGAGTTCGCGATAACAGAATCTTCTACGCAGAAAGCCAAGCGAACATGACCGCCAAGACCGAAACCGGAACCTGGAACAACGAGGATGTGTTCTTCCAAAAGAGCCTGAACGAAAACCTTTTCGTCCGGAACAGGGGATTTGGCAAAGATATAGAATGCCCCTTTCGGGAGGAAGAACTCGATACCGGCATCGGCAAGAATTTTTGCAAGCGCGTCGCGACGGCGATGATAGATATCGACATCAACGCGAGCGTCGATTGCGGCCTCGATGATTTTCTGTCCGATTGCCGGGGCATTTACGTAGCCGAGGGTCCGGTTGGTGAAGATGATGCCGGAAACGAGCGTTTGGGCGTCTTCGATTGCGGGATTAACGGCCACATATCCGATTCGTTCACCGGGGAGGGATAGCGTCTTGGAGAATGAGCCAATGACAACGGAATTCCGGCATGCGGAAAAGATGGAAGGAATGGGGGTGGACTCGTAATTCAAGGCGCGATACGGTTCATCGGAAACGAGATAGATGATGCGTCCGTATTTTTCGGAAGCCTCTTCGAGGATTCGGGCGAGTGCGCGGAGAGCTGCTTCCGGATAGATTTGGCCGGTTGGGTTATTCGGCGTATTGATAATAATCGCACGGGTTTTCGGGGTAATTGCTGCGCGAATCGCATCGAGATCGAGAGAGAAGTCGGCGGGATTTGTGGGGACGGGGACGAGTTTTCCGCCGTAGTTTCCGCAGTAGAAACCGTATTCCACGAAATAAGGGGAGGGGACGAGAACTTCATCGCCGACGGTAAGGACGGCGCGGAAGAATGCGTTCAGACCGCCAGCGGCACCAACGGTAACGATGACATGAGAGGCGGGAAAGTCGATTGCCTGTTCCCGCGAAACGAGGCGGGCGAGCGCTTCCCGAGTTGCCGGATATCCGGCATTGGGCATATAGCCGAGGGCAAATGGGCGATTGGCCTCCTCGGCGATTGTGCGAAGAGCCTGTTGAACGGCGGGAGGCGGGGGAAGATCGGGATTTCCGAGGGAGAAATCGTAGACCTTGTCGGCACCGTATTTTTTCTTCAATTCGATACCGGCCTCGAACATCCGGCGAATCATGGAAGAGCCGGAGAGGCAGCCTTGAATAGCGGGGGCGAGAAGCGTATTGTTCATATCAATGAAAGGGGAAGATGGAAAAGCCATGAGCGGTTTTGTGCGTTTTTCCAATCAAAAATTGATTCGAGGCAACGAAGATTATAGCCGGCAAGCGCGGATGGAGGAAACGACAACGCCCTTGGCACCCAGGTCGGAAAGTTTATCCATGGTTTCGTTGATGCCCTTGCGAAGAGCCATAGCCTTGACGGCGACCCAATCGGGATCGTTGAGCGGGGCAATGGTTGGAGCGGCGATACCGGGTGTCATGCGAATGGCCTTTTGCAGAAGATCGCGGCGGATATCGTACTCGATCATTTCGTAGGCCCGTGCCACAAGGATTCCCTTTAGGCGGCGGACGAAAGTGGCGGCTTGCGGGAGCGCGGCTGTTTTTTCGTCTCTCGCGATGACGATCGCCTCGGATTCGAGGACAGGATCACCGACAACCTTAAGCCCTGCCTGCCGGAGGGTAGAGCCGCTTTCGACGACATCGGCAATGGCATCGGCAACGCCGAGACGGATCGAGATTTCGACCGCGCCGTCGACGCGAACGATTTCGGCATTGAGTTTGCGCTTTGCCATATCGCGACGAACGATATTTTTGTAAGAGCAGGCGATGCGCTTCCCTTCAAGGTCATCTGGGGTCAGCGTGCTGTCGTTTGGAACGGCATAGCGGAAAGAGGACTTTCCGAAGTCAAGCGCGAGGATTTCGAGGGCGGGGGTTTCTGCATCGAGGTTCAGGTCGCGTCCTGTGATGCCCAGATCGATAACGCCTTGGGATACATAGACGGCGATATCGCGAGGACGGAGGAAGAAGAATTCGACGTTATTGACGGTATCGATGAGATTGAGCGCCTTCTCGGGGCGGCGGCACTTGTAGTCAGCGTCCGACAAAAGGGAAACTGCACCTTCGGCGAGCGCCCCCTTGTTGGGTAGAGCAATTTTCAACATATCGAAAGAAGGGAGGGGTTGCTTTGGACCTTAGAGGAAGCGATAGACGTCTTCCAATTTCATTTTCTTGGCGATCAGCATCACCTGAAGATGATAGATAAGCTGGGAAATTTCCTCGGCCGTCCGGTCTTCGCCTTCGTATTCGGAAGCCATCCAGACTTCGCCGGCCTCCTCCACAATCTTCTTTCCGATGAAGTGAATTCCTTTTTCGAGTTCCTTTACGGTTCCGGAGCCGGGATCGGCGTTTGCCGCCTTTTCAGAGAGTTCTTGAAAAAGTTGTTCGAACGTTTTCATTTGAATGGGAATGGTGGAAAGTCTATTGGATTTTGAAAGGAATAGCGGGCGCGGCGGGGATGCCGCGCCCGCAGGCTTTGCGATGTGGAAAGCATCGCAGGCGTTCCGTTGGGCGGAGGATTAGAATTCGCCGGCAGCGGCTTCTTTGATCAGGGCTTTGCCGATGATATCGCGCTGAATCTGGTTGGCGCCTTCGTAGATTTGGGTAATCTTCGCGTCGCGCATCATTTTTTCGACGGGGTATTCCTTCATGTAGCCGTAGCCGCCGAGCGCCTGAACGGCATCGGTTGTGACGGACATGGCGACATCGGAAGCGTAGCACTTCGCCATGGCAGAAATCTTCGAGACGTCTTTGGCGCCGGAATCCATGAATTCGGCGCAACGGTAGACGAGGCTACGGGCGGCCTCGACCTTCATGGCCATATCGGAGAGCATGAACAAGTAGCCCTGGTTGGCGCAGAGCGGTTTGCCGAACTGATGACGTTCGCGAGAGTATTTGATGGCGCAGTTCAGGGCGCCTGTCGCGATACCGAGAGCTTGAGCCGCAACGGAGGGACGCGAAGCGTCGAGGGTTTTCATGGCGACGAAGAATCCACGGCCTTTGCCCCAAATCAAGTTTTCTTTGGGAACGCGGCATTCATCGAAGATGAGTTCGCGGGTAGCGGAAGCCCGGATACCCATTTTGTTTTCCTTCTTACCGAAGGTAAAACCGGGAGTTCCCTTTTCGACGATAAAGAAGGAAGCGCCGCGTGCGCCCTTGGAGGGATCGGTCATGGCGCAAACCGTGTAGATATCGGCCTCTCCGCCGTTGGTGATCCACTGTTTGGTTCCGTTGAGGACGAAGCAATCATCTTCTTCACGGGCGGTGGTACGGACCCCGGCGGCATCGGAGCCGGCGTTGGCCTCCGTCAAAGCGAAAGCGGCGATTGTGCCTTCGGCAATCCGGGGGAGATACTTTTTCTTTTGCTCTTCATTGGCGCAGAGAAGGATCGGCAATGTTCCGAGAGCCGTACCGAAGAGAGCCAGAGCAATACCGGCATCGTATTTGCAAAGCTCTTCCACGGTAACGACCATGTCCTTGGTATTGCCGCCGAGACCACCGAATTC
Source organism: Kiritimatiellia bacterium (assembly GCA_051884735.1). Lineage (GTDB taxonomy): Bacteria > Verrucomicrobiota > Kiritimatiellia > RFP12 > UBA3636 > JAEDLN01. The sequence goes on from JBJEVW010000348.1 coordinate 6,593, forward strand.
CTCGGGGATGAAGACGCCGAAAAGGCCGGCTTCTGCGAATTTTTCAGCGATGTCGGTTGGAAAATGCTGTTCTTCGTCATACTGTTCACGAACCGGAAGGATATACTTCTCACCGATTTCGCGGCAGGTGTTCTTGAGTTCGATTTGGAGGTCTGTCAGACCGAGGTTTTCAAGTTCGTGCATAGTATAATGGCCTAATAAACAGATTTGGGTAATGAGTGCGTGAACTCTACCAAAGTAATGTATTTGTTGCAACTGCGGAAGATTGGCCACCCTTATCCCGGAAAAATCTGTGGCTTCCAGAAGTAAACTTGGTTTTAGTAGT
>JBJEVW010000349.1:0-6898 GCA_051884735.1 Kiritimatiellia bacterium
TACCCGTTTCCCAGGAAGGAGTCAAGGGAAAGTTATTTACAGAACAGTACACTAGCCATGAAGAATCGAATCACGCCTCTCTTCCTGCTCTCCTGTTTCGGGATTCTCCATCTCCAGGCGGAAACCTTGTCGTGGAGCGGAGCCGCCGACGATCAAGATTTTTTGAATCCGGACAACTGGACGCCCGCACAATCCTTTACCGCCGCCGATACGCTGATCATCGATGGCACTAACGTCTCCGCCCCGATCCTCCTCCGCTCCGATGCGGAATTCGGAACGCTCCAACTCACCAACAAAACCCAAAATGTCTCTTTGTTGGCGGAGGGAGCCGCTCGCTTGAAGATTTCTGGCGTCCTTGCCTCGGATGACAAAAATTCCGAAGACGTCATTTCCAGTTCCGCCACTTCCGGAACCAACCAAATCAATGCCGATATCGTCTTGTCCGGAACGCGTCAGGCCCGCATCAAAAGCTCCAAGGGAACGCTTTGGCTCTCCGGCAACATCTCGGAAGAAACCGAAGGCATGCCCGTCCTCCATAGCCGGAACGATGCATCAAGCCAAAGGCTCGTCACGGGACAGAATACCTACTCCGGCATCACAAGTCTCAACTCCGATACGCTCACCGTTTCATCCCTTGGAATGGCCGGACAACCTTCTGCAATCGGCCGGAACAAACAAATCAATATCGGCTACAAAGGCAGCCGGACGTCTATTCTCGCCTATATCGGCAATGGCGAAACTACCGACAAGGATTTCCAATGGGGCGGCGGTACCGGCTCTTCTTCTTTCCATAATCGCAGCAAGACCGGTCCCGTCGAATTCACAGGCTCTTTCCTCTTTCCCGACTACGGAACCCTGAACCTGAGCGGAAGCAATCCCGGCACGAATATCGTCCATTGCCCTATCGTCAATCCGCAGAATTCCGGCGGTACGGACGCCACGAAACTCGGTGTCAATTTAACCTCCATCGATACGTCCACATGGCTTTTCACCGGCGACAATACGCATACCGATACGACGGAAATCAACTACGGGACGCTTCTCTTGGCCGGCGACAACTCCGCCGCAACCGGAGAGTGGAGCGTCAAGCAAAATGCAACCCTCGGCGGGACGACAACGCTTGGCGGTAGCGTCAGCCTCATGGGAACGCTCAAACCCGGTTTGCCGAAGGGCGAACTGGCAATCGCACAAGATCTGACCATCGGCGAAAAGAACTACGGCACAATCGCCTGCTCTCCCGATACGTCCCTCCTCGTAAAGGGAACTTTCCAAATCATCGGAAAATGGAAGATCGACATTTCCGAAGGATTCCAACCCGGCGGTGAATTCGTTCTGCTCGAATACGGAGCCATGGCCGCCGACTCCGAAACCTACGAGACGCCGACCATCAAAGGCTCCATCCCAACCTATTCAGACGGAACGGCTCCTTCCGTCGAATGCATCAATGACGGCAACCGTCTCATCCTCGCCGGCATTCATTCCCCCGTCACCGGCTCCATCATTGTCATCCACTAACCCCCGCCCGCTTTTCTCCCATCCCCCAACCCGAGCCGCTACGGACAAAACAGAGCTATTACGCACGCAAAGTTGCGCGAATCGGGGAGGGTCGAGCTTCTGCTCGTCCGCGGCGTAATGCGCACGGGCGAGAAGGCGGGACGCCAAACCGTGCACCGCGCCATGCGGCGCGGCGGCGCGAGTCGGGAGTCCCGACAGCCGACCATCGCGCCGCACAGATTGGCAGACGAGCTTCTTCTCGTCCCTCCCGCGGCCCCAAATCCCTAGGCAAAAAGCGCCCACTCTCATCGTCCGTGGCGGCTCGCCATTGGCCATCGGGCCTCCCGACCCAGCGCGGCTCGCCTCGCGCAAAGCAGGCAGGCTTGTCTTTTTCTCCCGTCTATATTAGCCTTACGACATCTTTTTCCCGATTCATTCATCGAAAATCAACCGACGTATATGAAATCCTCTCTCCTCACGGGTAAGTTTCTTGCCGCCGCCATCGCCTTCGCCTTGCTCCAGCCTCAAGCAAATGCCAATCCGGCTGTCGCCGCTTCCACCGCAGTCGATCTTTCCGAAACCATCGAAACGACCGACGACTGGGTCTTCAAAACCGCTCTCGGATACGATTCCTGCAGCGGCAATACGGAAAAAGACGCGGCCAGCGCACACTTCGAAGCCGTGAAAGCCAATGGAAAATACCGGCTCTTTTCAACACTCGATGGCGCATGGGAAGAGACGCAATCGGAAAACGATGGTGTTAAAACCAAGGATACGACCGTCAATAACGTCAAGGCCGTCTCCAATTTCAAAACGCTTTTCAACGGCTATTTCCTCTATGTCGATGTCAGCGGACTCCATGACGAAATTTCCGATATCCGCTACCGTTTCATCGAATCCGTCGGCATCGGCACCTTCTTGGTCGATACGGACGTGCTCCGCTTCTCCATCCAGGGCGGCGTGGCCTATGTCCAAGAGGATATCGGCGAAACCGATCAATATGCATCCCTTCGCTTCGCCGAACGCATCGACTGGAAACCGGCTTTTGCCAATGGCGTCTCTTTCTGGGAAGCCGTGGAAGCCCTTGCCAAGGCCGAAGGGTTCGATCGTGCGCTCATCAACGCCGAAGCCGGAATGGACGTCCCTCTTTTCGCGAATTTCTCCCTGCAGCTCAAGGCAACCTGCAACTACGACTCCGATCCCGCAGAAGACAAGAAATCCACCGATCGCCGCCTGATGACGCAAGTCGCTTACCGCTTCTAGTCCAAACCCGCTGAATCCAACTTTTCAGCATCGAAAAAAAAAGAAGAACGGCAAACGGAGCGCACGCCCGCTTGCCGTTCTTCTTTTCCATTCATCCATGCTCAATAGAGACGCTCCACTTGGTTGCTGGCAAGCGTGATCCATGCAGGCCCGCCCGTCAATTCCACCTTCACCATCGGATTTGTCGGACACGAAAAATCAAACGTATCGCGAAGCGTCTCTTCAGGCCAGACCGGGATCTGCTCTTCGTGTTTCCGGAGATACGCCGTCACCTCGCGAATCGTCGCTTCATTGTCATTCTCGACAGCAAGCTCGGGATGAATCGCCAAGACTTTCGCACACTGCGCCAACGCCCTGGCCGCCATGTCAATGCGGACTGCATTGCGTACCTTTTGATACATTGGCCACAATGCAAAAGATCCTACCCCGGCAATCAAAACCAACAACAGGATGATCAGCGGGGAAACAACAGCCGAACGCCCCGTATGACAACGCAAAATGCCACGCATCTCAAACCTCGATCGACAGAAAAACACACGTCCCGTCAACCGGCTCGAGCGTATACGCGCCCAGCATGGCCGGCAAAAGACAACTGCGCCCAAACGGAACCTCCGTCTCGCGCCCTTCTTCCTTGATCCGGAGCGCCCCTTTCTCCGGAAAGACAATGCGGAACGAAGAGCCGTCCGCAAACGCCGTTTCCGCTTCATCCAACGTCCAGCGCTCCATGCTGAAAAAGTCGCTCCGCAAAATCCGCTCACGCACATTGCGCCCCGGTTTTCCCATCGGATACGGGGTCAGCAACTCCGCCGAAGGCAACTTCCACTCGATTGCTTTCTCCGCCTTGTCCAAATGCAACTCGCGCGGTTTCCCATCCGCTCCAACCCGGTCCCAATCGTAAACTCGATATGTCGTATTGGAATTCTGCTGAACCTCCAACACCAAATTGCCCTCGCAAATCGCATGAACCAATCCGCCTGGAATAAAAATCGCTTTCCCTGGCTCGACCTCTACCGCAGTCAACAACGTGGGCACGAGCTTCTCGCGCACTGCATCACGGAAGATGCGCGGGCCAATGCCTTTCTTGAGTCCCGCACAGACAACGCCGCCTTCTCGCGCATCCAAAAAATACCACATCTCCGTCTTCGGATCGCCGCCACAGAGCCCCGCATTGCTTTCGTTCGGATGGACCTGCACCGACAAACGCTGCTTCGCATCAATCAATTTCACCAACAGGGGAAACGTTTTGCCTTCGACATGACGCCCCAATAGCGCCGAGCCATGCGCCTCGCAAAGTGCCGCAAGCGTCTGCCCCGCAGCCGCGCCATTCTCGACAACCGACATCCCGTCCGGATGGGAGCTGACTTCCCACGACTCCGCACAGGGATGCGGCGTCTCCGGTCGCCGAAACAACTCCGGAATGCGGTCTCCGCCCCAAATGTAGTCCTTGTAAACCGGAGTAAACAAATACGGATAAAGCTCGCTGTTCATCATCAACCTGTCTTCTTGCTGTTGGGAATGGATCCCGACCGAAAAGAACGGCGCAGTGTCAGCTATCGCAGACGCCGCGCCATCCGTCAATGCCACTCGCCGGAAAAAAGGTTGCTACACCCCTGCCAGACGCTAGAGGCTGCTTCAAATCTGCCTACAGATCAAATCCCGTAAGAACATCCACGGATTCGTCATCCGCTGGTTTCGGAGTCTGGACAGGCGGTACGGGTGCAACCTTCGGAGTCGGCGCCGAAACCGTGGCAGCCTTGTCCGGATTGGCGGCCTTTCCTTCAGGAGCAGGCACCGACACAGACGTCTTCGCACCGGCAACCGGAACGTAAAGCTGCTGCCCGACTCGAATCCGGTCCGGATTCAACCCGGGATTGGCTTCGCGAATCGCTTTCTGCGTCGTGTGGTGCCGAATGGCAATACGCCCCAAAATGTCGCCATTCTGGATCGTGTAGACAAGATAGCCGTCACGCGCCGGAAGCGCTTTCTTGACTTTCGCCGTTCCCGTAGCCGAATGCTTCTTCGTCGCAGCAGAAGGCGCCGGAATGGAAAGCTTCTGTCCAACACGAATGCGATCCGCACTCTTCAACGAATTCGCTTCCATGATCGCACGAACCGTCACGCCATGCGACCGGGCGATGCGCCCCAGAATATCGCCGTTCTTGACCGTGTAAACCGAGCCCCCGGCCAGTGCCTTTGGCTTGCTGGAGGAAGACGAAACCTTCACCACAGGATCGGAATCCGGGATGGGAGCCGGAGCGGAAACATGCGCACCCGTATACCCTTTCAGCCCCTCCGTCTCGACAACGAGAGACTCCGTCGGAACGCCTTCCGCCGGGATGACATACTCCTGATACGTGCCGGGTGTGCCGACTTTTTCGATTGGAATGACAACTTCCTTCGGTTTGACCAGAGAAACTTCTGTCGGGGTGTTCTCCGTCTCCGAAGTGCCGTTTTTCCCATACAGGAACGTGCGGCAACCCGTGGAAAGCGACGCTACGCAGAAAAGACTGAAGAAAAGAAAAGTGGTGTTCCGTTTCATGGCTGTTATGGATAGGACCCTTGGCGATATGCTCGCTTGCGATTATAGGAAAAGAAAAAAGCACTGTCCACATAAAAACAAAACACACCCTTCATCCCAGATTTTCGAGAAGCTGCCACGGGCCGGGAGACCAAACGGCCAATGGATAGCGCCCAAGGCGGCTCGCCACTCGCACCGCCCGCGCCCCACGGCTCGGGGCCCGGCTTTGCATCCTGCACCCACTGAGCGTTTTGCATACCGCAGTTCCGTCTGCGGCACGTGCGCGGCAGAGCCGCGCACCCCGTGGCGAATCGCCCCTTCCGACCCACTTCGGACAGACAGTGTAAATTTACACCCATTTTACAGCATCTGCGTTTTGGTTTTTACACCGCCTTTCTATTCTTCTTTGCGTATCGAAACCACGAAAGCCTTTCGAAAAGCTTTCCCGGATTCACATTGATTTCAGGTGCTTGAATCGCGCCTGCAAAAAACCGAAACCGTCCCGCGCTTCTTGCGGACGCTCTTCGTTCAAACCTGATTAAACGATAATACACATGAAAATGTCTCGTCTCTCCCTCGGCGCCCTCTCTTGCGTCGCACTGCTCATGGGCTCGGTCGCTTCCGCGCAAGAACCCGCCGCTCCCGCCAAACAGGCGCCCGCCCTCAAAGCCCCCGACTTCTCCGTCTTTGCGGATTTCGCATCGCGCAAAGTCTCGCGTGGCGTCCTCTCCAACCAGGACCCAATCGAAACCTACGGCTTTACCGCCAAGTGGTACGGCCTCACGTACAAAATGGACTGGCTCTTCGACTTGACCGATGAACGTGGCCAGAAAAACGATTTGAACGAAACCGACTTCATCCTCGGTTACGAATATACCTTCAAACCGGAACAATGGAACGTTCCGACCGCCATCAAGGTCTACTCCGACTGGAACTATGAGACCCATCCCGGCAAGGCGTACAAGAACTTCATGCACAACTCCGTCAGCCTCCCGAAACTTTGGCTTGCACCGAGCCTCGATTCCGAATTCGAATTCCGCAAGTCCTTGTGGTACATCAAACTGACCGGCAAACACTCCTGGACGCTGATCGACGCACGGGAAGAAAAGGGGGCTCCCATCCTGGCTCTCACCCTCTCCCTCACCCAGGGCGTTGGCAATGCCCAGCAGAACAAAGCCGACCTCAAAGAGGATTTCTGGGCCCTCCGTGAAACAACTTTGAAGGCTAAGTTCGATTGGAAACCGGTCGACCATCTTACAGTCTCTCCCTATATCGCCTACAGCGATACCTTCAGCGATACCGTCCGCGATGCAGCTCGCAACTACAAGTATGACGACAAGAAGCATACCGTCGCCCAGCTCTATGGTGGCGTCGTGCTGACCGCCAAATTCTAAGCTTCCATTTTCCGCACAACGGAAACCTCCGGTTTCATCGGATCGATTGCAGGAATCCGGTGAAACCGGTTTCTTTTGGCTCTTCGGGTATGACTGTGGGGCGGGTTGCGCCGCATAAGCTCGTTTTGCCCTTATTTTACGGGGGGACTTCCAAGCCACGGAATGACGATTGACGAACAGAACAGCATAATCAGCCCGATTATCGTGTCGATGTTGCGGAATCAATAGG
>JBJEVW010000350.1:0-1690 GCA_051884735.1 Kiritimatiellia bacterium
ATCCATTTAGTCTTACCAGTCTCAAAGAAAGCCATGACAAAGTTTGGTCACACCCTCACCTTTTCACCTTTTGGACATTCCCCATTTTTGCAAACTACACCGGATTTTCCCGGGATAAGGGTCCAACCACCTTTTCCCTTGCGGAAGATTACCGCCTTTGGTATAGTGCTTTTGTCTCTGAAAGGTGAAAAACCATGACCACGATCAAAATCAAGAAACCTGAAGCACCGACGGTTCCCATTGCTCCTGCGGTACCGGCACCGGCCGCTGAATCGGCTAATATCAATCCGAAACAGGAAGGCATCTTCGTTTCCAGCCGCTACGCAAACCCCTTGGAAGGAAACGGAAAGCCCGTTTCAACCGAAAAGTGGACTTGGGCCGCCATCCTTTCGATTCTCGCATTCTTGCTCTTCGTTGTTTTGGTTGTAATCGAATACCTCGATTACACTGTCCTCATTCACACATAACCATACCCGATTCGGTTCTTGCCGCTGAATGTTCCGCGCCCGATGCGGCCGTTTTGCGCGGCCCATCGGTGCATTTCTTTTTCTCGCGGCTATCCCTCCTCCCCGCCACCCCAAAATCCCGTTATGAATGCTTCCGTTCTCGGCTTCTCCAGTATGGTGCTTTGGGCTATCGCAACGGGACTCTTTGCATGGTATGCCTTGGACGCCGCACGCCAGGTCACCTATGTCACCTTGGCGGATGGTCGTCGCCAAGAACGCCGCCTTCCGCTCCTGTTTCGAATGCTCCTCCCGCTCGCGCCAAATTTCAAAAAGGCCTTCTCCGGAGCGTCCTTCGAACATGTACGGGATCGCGTCGATCAACAGTTGACCGCCGGTGGCGTGGATGGCCTCCTCTCAAACTGGGAGTTCCTCTCCATGAAGGTGCTCCTGCCACTCTGTCTCGGTCCATTCTGGATTCTCCTCGTCCATCTCCTTTCCCGGCTCAATCCAATCCTCTCCCGGCTCTTCGTACCGCTTTCGCTTCTGGGTCTTCTGACGTTCTATTCCTACCCCATGCTGTGGTTGCGCTCTTGCGTGCGGATCCGCCAGGCGAAAATCCTCCGTTCGCTTCCCTTCGTGCTCGATTTGCTGACTCTTTCGGTTGAGGCAGGTCTCGATTTCATGATGGCGCTACAACGTTGCACCGAACGTCCCGTCATCGACCCCTTGACGGAGGAACTGATTCGCGTCATCCGGGAAACCCAACTCGGAACGCCCCGCCGCGATGCCTTGCGCGCCATGGCAAACCGCATTGGCCTCTCCGATGTCCGCGCGATCGTCAATGCTCTCGTTCAGGCAGATGAACTCGGCGTTTCGGTCGGCGCAATCTTGCGAATCCAGTCCGACCAGGTCCGGTCACGCCGTTTTGAACGCGCGGAACGCCTCGCCAACGAAGCCCCCGTCAAACTGCTGGGTCCGCTTCTCTTCTTTATTTTCCCGGCCGTTTTCTTGATTTTGCTCGGGCCGGTATTCTATCAGATGATGCATACCATTTAATCTTTCTTTCCCTCCTTTTGCTATGAATACTCCTTTTCCTGCCGATTTGGCAAAGAACATATCCGCATGCGGCAATATCGCTGTTGTTGTCATAGATGAGCCCGAAAAGGCCGTTCCTCTTGCCCGCGCGCTTCTGCAAGGCGGCATCAATGTCATGGAACTGACATTCCGTACCGACTGCGCCCTCG
>JBJEVW010000351.1:0-1681 GCA_051884735.1 Kiritimatiellia bacterium
GTGATCGGTTCGCGAAAGAAGACGGTCTCGATGAAAGGGTAGGGGGGGGGGATGGACAAGACGCAAAATGGCGTGCACGGGAAATCGAGACGGTTCAAGAGATTGAATCGTTCGCTTCGCTTTCGGATACGTGAGACTTCAGGAGCGAAAGCGCGTGAGAAGACTGTGGATCGGTTTCCGGACGATGTCTTTTCATATTCCCATTGGACCGCCGGAACCTTTGCTACGGCCTAAGAGATTCGAGAAATCTTGTCGTCTTTCAAGTTAGAAGGACGTGAAATTTGGGGTATGTATACCCCATGGGATGACAATATTTATCGAATAGAAAACATATTGGAAGAGGCAGGTGTGCGTGTTTCGAAAGGGAGTAAATGCTCGCGGCGCAATGCATTTGCCTATCTGTATTTGCCCAAGCGCACGAAATTCTACAGACGGATGGAGATTGACGCACCACTGGTGATTGAGTTCAAAGACGGCAATACACTGGAGATCGGTATCGAAATGAATCCGGAGTACCTCATCTCAATGAATCATATTCCGCTTGGTGTAGCGAAAAATACGGGGGATGGTGTCGATCCTTCATTTCTGTTCTCGGATGTAATCGGAAAGAAGATTTGCGCGGTCGATCTCGAAACGAAAATCGAAATGGATCCGAAGCCGACTGAATACGTTACGGCGATTTGTCTCCGGTTCGAGAATGGCGGCAAGCTACGCATATCCGGCTTCTTCGATTTTCTTGACGTCGAGTCCGTGGACAGAGCGGGAGGAACGAAGCAGGTTTCTTGGGAGTCGATTCGCGATGGTGTCACGACAATTGCCGATCGTACGGTTGATACAACGAGTGGCTTCATTGCTCGCGGAGAGCAACTGTTGTTCGGGCCGAAGGGACGCCGGTTTGCAGGTGGGCATTGTGTAACGATTGCTCCCGGTCCGGGGTGGAGTTCCATTCTGTGTTCCGGGCGCGAGGCTTATCTTTCTTCTGCGGACAGTGTTGTGTTGGGAATTGCCGTTGCGATGTTATCGGCAAATTTTCTGCAGGAGAGCTCGGGCACTTTCGATCTGACCTATGGCGAATGGCAATCGGCTCTTGCGCAAATGACCAAAATGGTCAATGGAAAGCTGTTAGCGAGGGGGGCGGATTCTGCGACCGTCCGAATGATGTTTGCCGCAAGTCTCATCCGCAATGCCCAGCGGCCAGTCAGCGACCGTGTCGAGGAGACAAAGTTGGCCGCATGTTTCGTCGAACGACAAATGGATCTGCTGTCCGATTTGATCGGGTGGACGAAGCGGGCATTGAAACCAGGCACGATTCTGCGGATAACGGGCTTGTAATTGTGCCGAGCGAAAAGCCGTTGCCAACATGGTCGGGTCGATCGGATGAAGTGTCTTGTCGATTGTGCTGTTCGGCTTACAGGCCCGGATTCCGCCGGGAGGCGGCGGACACGGCCATTATTTCGAGGCGGGGAAATGCGGAGAGCAACGACGGCTTCATGAAGTCTCCCGTTTCCTTTTTTTCGTCTTGTGTTTCGAGAAATGGTTTCATGAAAGGTAATGAAATGTTCAATTTATGGGGGAGAATTGCTGCGGAGGGGTCTTCCGTGATCTGGAAGAACGAATCCCGTCTGACTCGGTTGGATTGGGTGGAAGTGGAGGAGGTTTATCCGCATCTGGTCCCCGGCGA